>JALQXV010000037.1 GCA_023263015.1 Candidatus Saccharimonadia bacterium | reverse complement strand
TAGAAATTGGTGCTAACGATATGGTTAGTTTTGAGCCCAAAAAGTTCGAAGCCGATATGGACGAACTGATGACCAAGCTTCCGAGCCAAACGCTCATCAGCGACATTCCATATTTTGGCCAGAGCCGGCTTAAAAATAAGCAACCTAACGTAGTTGAAGCTAATAAAATTATGTATAAACTGGCCCAAAAACATGGCTATAAACTTGTTCCGTTGCACGAAAAAATGGAAAAGAACGGTGGCATTAGGACATTTGCTCCAGATTGGTTCCATCCATCAAATTATGCTTACCGTGAAAACTGGGCAGCTGTTTTTCTAGAGCGAATCAATGCTGATACCAAGGCGACCTTTTAGTGAATAAGCAGCAACAGTTCCATCGTAAAAATCGGCAGACGCTACGCAAAAAAGTTACAGACGAATTAATCGTTATAACTGCTAGTAGTATGGTGCAAGCAACTGGCGACCAAGCGTACCAGTTCCAGCAAGATACTAGCTTTTATTACCTAACTGGCATTAAAGAATCAGGTATTGTACTGGTTATTGATGCAACTGATGAATATTTGGTCGTTCCGTCGCGTGATGAAGTTAGAGTGGCCTTTGAAGGCAGCGTGGATCATAGTGTACTCACGGAAACGTCAGGCATAACTCAGTTTAAAGAGTGGTCCGAGCTTGAAGATCGGCTTAACACGGCTAAAAGCGTTGCAACTCTTGGTTTTTACGAGCACCAATACATCGAAAGCATGGACATGTTCATTAACCCAAGCCGTCAGCGCTTACACGACCGCTTAAAAGTTGGCCGCCCTGAGCTTGCAGTAAATGATATTCGGGCTACAATCGCTCTGCTCAGAATGGTGAAACAGCCGTACGAAATTGCTTTGATCAAAAAGGCTATTGCTGCCACCGTTAAGGTCTTTACGGCAATTGAAAAAAAGCGAGCAACCGCTCACAACGAGCAAGATCTGTTGATTGCCGCTAATATTGTTGCGGCCAAACTTAATTTAGAACATGCCTATGATCCAATTGTGGCAAGTGGACAAAATGCTATAACGCTACATTACGACAAAAATAACGCCCCCCTCGACCGCAGTGGTATGTTATTGCTCGACATTGGGCTTGGTTATGGATCGTATGCGGCAGATATAACTCGCTCAGTTTCAAGTAGTCCAACAACACGCCAAAAAGAAGTGCTTGAGGCAGTTTTAGCGGTTCATGCCTTTGCACTTAGCGTACTCAAGCCGGGCATTACAATGCAGGAATACGAAACTTTGGTTAACGAAAAGATGGGGCAAGTACTTATTGAGCTCGGTCTGATAACCGAACCAACTAAGGAAGCAATTAGAAAGTACTATCCGCACCGAACATCCCATTTTCTTGGTTTAGATGTTCATGATGTGGGTGATTACGATATCCCGCTCAAAAAAGGCGTAGTTCTGACCGTTGAGCCAGGGATTTATATTCCAGAAGAGAATATTGGTATTAGACTTGAAGATGATGTACTAATTACCAAAGATGGCAACAAAGTTCTAACATCCGCATTGCCTAAGGACATCGGCTCTCTTACAATACGGAAGTAGCTATGGAAAAAGTAGAAAACCCCCGAAAATTATCCCTGACAGTGCGGTTCTTGTTTAGGTGGTTCGTATCATCTTTGGGGCTTTGGATTGCCGCAGGAATTTTAGGCGAAAGCATCAACTACCAGAGTGAGCTAAAGGTAATTGTAATCGCCGGCTTAATACTAGCTATCGTTAATACAGTCATTAAGCCGGTAGTAGTTTTGTTATCGCTGCCAGCGATTTTATTTAGTCTTGGATTATTCATGATTGTGATCAATGGTTTGATGGTGTTGCTAGCCAGTACGCTCTATAAACCGCTCGAAGTAAACAATTTTGGAGCGGCTATGCTTGCCGGTATGATCATTGGACTGGTAAACTATTTAGTATTGACTATTCTGGAGGATGAATAAGACATGAGTCTTTTTGGTTACATTGCTATCGTATCGATGGTTATCATGACAATTTTAATTTTGCTACAAACCCGTGGTGCTGGTCTTGGTGCTGGTCTAGGCGGCGGCGGTGAAGTAAATACTGTACGTCGTGGCTCTGACTTGACGATTCACCGAATTACGATTTTGACGGCACTCATCTTTTCACTGTCGCTCTTAGCAATCGTGTTCGAGTAAACAAATAATGGTAGATCGCGCTACAAAACTTCGTTGGCGGCGTATTTTTAGGCGACGCAAAAAGCAGGTCGTCGAAATTAGTTCGACCACTGAACAATCAATCGAAAAACACATCATTAAGCGGCTTATTCGCTTGCCAAACGTGCGACGCTTTTTGGTTGGCTGGGTAGGTCTATTGATCGTGCTTGCAGTTGGGCTGGTTTTTCAAACTCGCGCGCTTGGAACAAAATACCAGTCAGTTCAGCCTAAGAGTGGCGGTAGCTACACCGAAGGGATTATTGGTTCATTCACGAACGCTAACCCTTTGTTTGCCTCTAACTCGGTTGATAGCTCGGTATCGAGGCTAGTTTTTTCTGGCCTTTTAAAACATGATGACCAGAATCGGCTGGTTGGTGACTTGGCTGAAAGCTGGTCAGTAGACACAAGGGAATTGGTTTATACCGTAAAACTAAAGCCAAATATAAAGTGGCATGATGGTCAGCCGGTTACTGCCAACGACGTAGCGTATACCTACCGGATGATTCAGTCTCCCGAAGCTAAGTCGTACCTATACCCGAGTTGGCAAAATATCAAAGTTACTGCGGTTGATCCGACCACCGTTACCTTTACGCTCCCTAATAGCCTGAGCTCGTTTCCATACTCTTTAACGAACGGCATTATCCCTGAACATGTTCTTGGCAAGGTGCCGGCAGCCCAGCTTCGTTCAGACAGTTTTAATAACCAAGCTCCAATCGGTAGTGGCCCATTTAAGTTTTCAAAAGTAGAAGTTATTAATCCTACCCCAGACGTGAGGCAGGAAAGTGTAGCACTGTCAGCATTTGATTCGTACGCCTTTGGCAAGCCAAAGATCGACAACTTTATTATTCGGACGTACCCCAATGAATCAGGCTTGACCGATGCATTTACCTCTAGTGAAGTAGACTCTATGGTGGGGCTTGCTTCTTTACCAGACCAGTTTGCAAAAGACTCGAGTATTTTGGAATACAACGTTCCGCTTACGGGCCAAGTTTTCGTTTTCTTTAGGACAACGCAGGATGTGCTTAAAGATCCTGCGGTTCGTACTGCGCTTGTACTTGGTACCGATAAAAAAGTCATGTTCGACAAACTACCATACCCACTCGTTTCTATTGATGAGCCGCTACTTAAATCACATATCGGTTACGACAAAAAATATGCCCAAAAAACCGGCGATCCAGACGCAGCCAAAAAGGTGCTCGATGCTGCTGGCTGGGCGGTTAACCCCACAACTAATATTCGAGAAAAAAATGGCGTAAAGCTAACCTTTAAGATGTATTCGCAGATGACGAGTGAATATTCTAGTGTGGCTGGAACGCTCCAGCAACAGTGGCAGAACCTAGGTGTAGATATGAAGGTTGATCTTCAGAATGATCAAGACTTGCAAAGTACTTTAGCGCTACATAACTATGACGCCTTGCTGTACGGTATTTCGGTTGGCCCAGATCCAGATGTTTTTGCCTTTTGGCACAGCTCACAGGCCGATGCACGTTCATCTACTCGTCTGAACTTTAGTGAATACGTGTCTATACCTGCTAATCAGGCGCTCGAATCAGGTCGAACCAGATCAGATCCACAGCTTCGTTCGGTTAAATATCGACCATTCCTTGAAGCGTGGCAAAAAGATGCACCAGCGCTTGCGTTATATCAGCCACGGATGCTGTACATTACCCACAAACCATTTAACGGTTTAGACAGTCATAGCGCCACAACGGCGACAGACCGGTTTACTAATGTTCAGAACTGGACTATCCGAGAAGGTTTGGCTGTAAAGTAAGCCACCTACAGGCATTTTGTGCTAATATAGTGCAAGAATGCTCTTATGCTTAGCTTTAAAATATAAACAGGTTTTTGATTTTTAACGTATGAATAAAGTTGCTCACTACTTACAAGAACACCTCATGGGTGAAGTAATGGTGGACATGGATGCTCGGCGCTATTTCTCAACGGATACAAGTGTCCTCGAGATCGTGCCTGCTATGATCGTGTACCCTCGTAACGAAAATGATGTCCGTAAAACGGCTCGTTTTGCGTGGCAACTAGCCGAACGTGGACGTCCGATTCCTATTACAGCTCGTGGTTCTGGTACCGACCAGTCTGGTGGGGCAATTGGTAAAGGAATCATGATGGTATTTCCGGCCCACATGAACAAGATCCTAGAACTGGATACCCGTACCGGCAATGTTATTGTTGAGCCAGGCTTGAACTACGCTAAATTACAGCAAGCTTTACACACGCACGGCCGCTTTTTGCCGCCATTCCCGTCATCAATGGAATATTCAACCATCGGTGGTGCCATTGGCAACAATGCCAGCGGTGAAAAGACTATTAAATACGGCTCAACCCGCAACTTTATTGACCGCATGCGCGTCGTACTTGCAAATGGCGAAGTTATGGAAACCCGCAGGCTTAGCAAGCGCGAGCTAAACAAGAAGATGGGCTTATCCTCATTTGAGGGCGAAATTTACCGCACTATCGACGCTCTTATTGAAGAAAATCATGACCTAGTTAAGAACCTCGGCTTTGATGTGTCTAAAAATACTGCTGGTTACGACATTGGCAGCGTTAAGCAAAAAGATGGCTCGTTTGACTTAACACCACTGTTCGTTGGTTCTCAGGGTACGCTCGGTATTGTTACCGAAGCAACTGTTGCAACCGAACCGTACAACCCAACCAGCACGCTTATTGCAGCGCTCGTAACAAATCTAGACCATGCCAAAGAAATCGTGATCGAACTAAATAAAATGTCTAAGCCGCCGTGCGCCATAGAAGTGGTCGACGAGCACTTGCTTAATTTTGTTCACAACAACAATCCAAACCAATTAAAGGGTATTTTAAAACCACCATTCCCGCAGCTCGTCATGTTAATTGAATTTGACGATTTTTCACCTAAGCAACAAAAGAAGAATGCCAAAAAAGTTATCAAATTCTTAAATAGTCTTGATATTCAAACCAAGGTCGAAACCGAAGCTCACAAAAAAGAAGAACTTTGGAAGATCCGCCACACCGCAGCTAGCGTTATCGCCTTTACTAAGGGCGAAGTTCGAGCACTACCAATTATCGAAGATGGTATTGTGCCAGTTGAACGTTTTGATGAGTATCTTGATAAGGTTTATGACTTATTCAAAAAGAACCACCTAGAAGCAGCTGTTTGGGGTCACGCTGGTAACGCCAACCTACACATGCAGCCGTTCCTCGACCTAACATCACTTGGTGATCGCCAAAAAGTCTTCCGTCTAATTGATGACTACTACAATATGGTAATTGAGCTTGGCGGTAGCACCAGTGGTGAACATAACGATGGCCGTATTCGCGCACCGTACCTTTCTAAGCTGTATGGCCCAGAAACCTACGAAATTTTTGCTAAAATTAAGCGTGCTTTTGACCCGCACGGCGTTCTTAACACCGGTGTTAAGATCGATGTCGCTATAGACGATATTAAGCCACTACTTCGAAATGAGTATTCAGTTACTCATTTGTACGACCATATGCCTCATAGCTAGGCCCTAGTCAATTTAATATGTAAAATCTGGTTTAATTGAAATTTCATTAAATCGCAGTTTACATACAAATACATAACGGCAATCTAGCATCTTGAGAAAAACAGCAGTTTATCGTATCCTATAGACTGCTACTAAAAATTCATGCGCGAGTGGTGGAATTGGTAGACACGCTGGCTTGAGGGGCCAGTGGCTATTGCAGCTGTGGAGGTTCAAGTCCTCTCTCGCGCACCAAAAAGTACCCAATTTGTTGGGTATTTTTTATTGTAAAAGCTACTTTGCACCATATATGGTATATTTCCGCTTTTGTTTAACTAGTCTGTGAAATTTATTACACTTTTTTGAATCTTACTGTTGAAACACGGTTACGGCAGTACTACGATGGTTATAGATAGTCGAACATACACAATTAAAACAGAAAAGGACCAAACGCCAGTTAAGTAGTTGTGAAACAAAGTTGACAAATATCAAATAATAAAGTATAATACATATAAATATTGAAGAAGAACGTGATGTTAAGCCCAGAACTAGAAAAACCGACTCTAACGCCAGCAGAAGCTGCTCTAGCAGAAGAACCTAAATTTGAAGGTGGTCAAGTAGGCCACTACCAACTAACCGACCAACTTGCCGTAACAGGTTTGTCCCGTGTTTACTCAGGCATCAATGAACGCAGCGGCGAAATCGTAGCCGTTAAGGTGCCAGAAGACCCAATTTCAAGAAAACTTATTCTTGCCGAAACTGTTCTGCATCTCCAAAACAGCGGCATTCCCCATGTTGTAACTGTAGATGGTTACGGCTTAAGCAATGGTGCACCGTTCCTTGCTACTCGCTTGCAAGAAGGTGGCACGCTTGTATCTGAAATAAAAAGTGATGAAGATACCCATAAAACGTCAGTTATTGGTGAGCTCATTAATGAGCTCGAGCACGAACGTGACAAAACTATGGCAGTACAATCTGGTACCGAAGAGCTTATTGATGTGCCAGCGCTTATGGAAGCTAAGGAAGCAGTTGTTATGGAGCATCTGCCTGATGTTAAAGAAGAACTTGAAGCCCATGAAGATCTTAAGTCAACCGAAGCTATTGAAGTAGTAGTTGAAGCCGCTAAAGAATCTGGTTTGGATATTGACGCCGACAGTGCAATGGCTCGTGAGCTAACACTCGAAGTTCTAAAGGAACTACCAAAAGAACCAGTTCGACCAGACGAAGCAAAAATCATCCAGCTCAGCCGTGTTCTGTACGGTGCTGCCGACGGTTTAGACGCACTCCGCAAACGGGGAGTTACTCACCGTGATGTTAAGCCACACAATATTGGCATCGACAAGCAGGGTAACGGTAAGATACTAGACTTTGGTGTAGCTACTCGTAGGCGTGCAGCCGGAAGTAATGTTTTTGGCACTTGGGCTTGGATGTCTCCTCAGGCATTTACTGGTGATATTCACCCAACAAATGATGACTTTGCACTAGCAATGGTGGCATATCGCTCATTTACCGGCGAAATGCCATGGCGCCTGCAAGATGATCCAGAGCAACAGCACCGCCACATGGCAGAAACTCCAGTCCAACACCCATCGATCGTAAACCCAGCAATCCCTGGCAAATTAGGCGACGTTGTTATGCTCGGGCTTTCACGAAACGCCGATAGCCGCGCAACTGCTGCTGACCAGCGCGATGTTTACGCAAGCATGACAGCCTAGTAACCAGACAACCGTTGAAATTTATAGCAGTTTCTGCTATATTAGTCTGGTTACCAAGGGTGATTAGCTCAGTTGGCTAGAGCATCTCGTTTACACCGAGGGGGTCGGGGGTTCGAGTCCCTCATCACCCACCAAATAAAGAAGTCGACCTAGTGTCGGCTTTTTTATTTGTTCGACGGACAAAAAATCCTTTATAGTAGACAGTATGATGAAACCAAAAACCAAGGCGATCCGAGGTATTAGTGCGGAGTATTTAAATCGGGCTGCGCGACCAATCATTAATATAGCTGGGCTGGTTATATGTATTGCACTGATAGCTGTTTCGGCATTGATCTGGTTTGTAAGCCAGTGGTGGGGCCTGTTATTGATCTTTATTATTCCGGTTGTCGCAGTCTTTATTTTGGTTGCGTGCTTGGTGACATACGTAATTAATAAGGTGAGTCCTAATTTATCCAAGCAAGATAAAAAGGCGGTTAACGAATTTGTAGACAAGGCAGAGCGTATCACAGAAGGTGTTAAGACTCCGTACCCGATTATTGTATTGCGAATATTGTGGGATGCACTGCGATCAAACGATAAGGGCTTGTTAGTTACACTAATTGAAGATTCTAAAACGTTGGCGCCAGATTTTAAAAAGCTCGTTACGACACTTGAGTAAATTGCTCTAAAGCAAAAAATCTGTTATAATATAGATATGGGTGAGCTTATTTTTGCCGACTTTGAACGTCGCGAATACCACCGTGCACCTGAAGTACTCATGGTAACCGGTCCGGATCGCGATGCTTTAAGTGTTGCCAAGGATCTTATTCGTCACCGACTTGTCGTCGCACTCGCTGCTATGCCAGAAGAAGAGCGCAATGACACGCTTCGAACCTTTCAGGAGGGCCCACAAACGCCTTTTGTGGATATAGTCACTCAATTGTGGCCAGCCGACTGGAGCTTAATGCATCTGGCGCACAAACAGGAAGACCCAGATTCACCGTACTGCGGTTTTGTGCAGATGCATATTGCCAGCAGGGTAGAGGATTACCTAGGCCCAGACGGTGCCGCCTAGCCTGTATTGTTGAAACAAACCTGTTTTTAGAGTAAAATGTTTTGGTACCACTTGGAAACGGCTCTTTAGCTCAGTTGGTAGAGCAGAGGCCTGAAGAGCCTTGTGTCCCCAGTTCGAGTCTGGGAGGAGCCACCAAGTATACTTGATCCACTAAACGTGAATCATTCACAATTTACCGCATGCGGGCGTAGCTCAGTTGATAGAGCGCATCCTTGCCAAGGATGAGGCCCGGGGTTTGAGTCCCCGCGCCCGCACCAATATGACATTTTAAAAAGCTCCCGCTTAGGGAGCTTTTTTAGGACAGACTGTTTTAACTACTTACTTGGTTTTAGCACAACTTTCGTCCAGCCCGCATCGCGCTTGTCGAAGTGATCATAAGCTTCTGGGGCTTGCTCGAGAGATAGCTCGTGGGAAATGACAAAAGAGGGTTTGGCTTTGCCGGCAACAATCAGATCACGTAGTTGTCGATTGTATTTCTTAACTGGGCACTGTCCAGAGCCCATGGTTTGGCCTTTAAACCAAAACATACCAAAATCAAATGCAGCCTTGCCTTGTTTTGATAGTTCATCTTCTGCATTTGGGTCTTCTGGCACAAATACACCTACCACACCTATAGCGCCTGTAAATCGTACGGATTGGACGAGCTGGTTGAGGGTCACATTCATGTTTTCTTTGCCTGTAGGATCATGTGCTTGGTACCCGACACATTCACACCCATTGTCAGCGCCCAGTCCTAACGTTTCACTTTTGATGAATTCTACAGGATCAACTTTAGAATCATCTACTGGGATGGCGCCAATCGACTCAGCCAGTTTAAGGCGATCGGCTTGTCGGTCCACTACCCAAACTCGACTGGCACCTTTTAGGATCGCAGAGTAAGCTGCCATGAGCCCCACCGGACCGGCACCATAAATTACAGTCTGATCACCAAGCTTTACATTAGCAAGTTCAGTAGCGTGATAACCGGTAGGGAAGATGTCAGCTAACATAACGTAGTCATTTTGTTTTTTGCTGTCTCGAGCATCTTCGCCAAGTCGCAAGCAGTTAAAGTCCGCATATGGCACGCGTAACAATTCGGCTTGGCCTCCTTGGTAGGGCCCCATGTCAGCAAAGCCATAGGCAGCACCGGCAAATTCTTTTTCTGGCTGCATAGTAAGGCAGTAATTTGTTAGTCCTCGCTCACAATTTTTGCAAAACCCGCAGGCAATATTAAACGGCATCACTACCATGTCGCCTTTTTTTACTTTATCAACACCTTCACCGACTTCAACGACTTCACCTAAGTTTTCATGTCCAAAAGAGCGGCCAGTTTCAAAATCGGTGCGACCTTCGTACATGTGCAAGTCTGAGCCACAAATGTTTGTAGTGGTTATTTTTACTATTACATCAGTTGGTTTTTCAATTTTAGGATCTGGCACATTTTCTACACTTACATCTCGGGGTCCGTTATATATAACTGCTTTCATATTCCACCTCCTTAATTGGTTTGATATGGATTAGGAAGTATGTACCTAAAAAAAGTGCATGTATGTACGAATATGTACTCTCGTGTTTAATTGAGGGTGTATACTGTCATTCCAAAATGTTACAAAGTTACATAAAGTATGACGTTTAACAATCAGTTTGAGTGATAGTATATAAGGTTTGTAATTTTAAGCGCTTTCCAAATCTAAAATTCATGCTTTAATTAGCACACTGAAAAATTATCGTGTGATAACTACCGACCAATACATACTATTATATTGAAACATTTAAATATATCTATATAATGATAATTATGAGAAATTTAAATACAACTGAAATACTAAAAAGTATAGCCGATGATACTCGGTTAGCGGTCATACGCAAACTAGTTAACGAAAATAGCGAAGTTGCTGGCAGTAAATTAATAAATGGATGCAGTGAGGCTCTTCAATTATCTCAGCCTACATTGAGTCATCACTTCGCGCGCCTTGTGCAATCTGGAGTATTGCTAGATCGTAAGTCAGGCACAGAAAAGTATTACCAGTTAAATACCGAGCTATTACGTTCGATTGGTATAGATCCCACAAAACTATAAAGGAGTACGTAATGACAACTACTAAAAAATCTAAACTTATGTTCGGTCTTGACTCATTTGGCGATATTCCTCGTGACGGTAACGGCAAGTTAATGACGCATGCTGCTGCGATCAGGCAAGTAGTAGACGAAGCAGTGTTAGCAGATAAGTTAGGCATAGACGTCATTGCACTCGGTGAGCACCACCGTGAGGATTTT
>JALQXV010000065.1 GCA_023263015.1 Candidatus Saccharimonadia bacterium | reverse complement strand
CTCGTGGAAGCGAATTGCTTGGCCGCCAGCGGTCGAAATAACAACTTCATTTTCGCCAGATGTCATTCGAATCCACTTTAGCTCATCGCCTTCATCAAGGTTAATAGCAATCAAGCCTGAGCTACGAACGTTCTGGTACTGTTCGAAAGGAGTCTTTTTAACGACACCGCGGACAGTACACATAATCAAGTTAGCTGCTGCTGTAGACTTACTGATGTTAATAACCGAGCTAATCGTTTCTTCTGGTTGCAGTTGCAACAAGTTAACAATAGCCACGCCCTTGGCGCTCAAGTTGGTTGCTGGCAGTTCGTATGTCTTTAATCGGAAAACACGACCCTTGTTCGTAAAGAACAGCAAGAAGTCATGAGTTGAGGCATTAACAACATGCTCAATAACATCCTCTTCACGAGTCGTCATGCCGCGCTTACCCTTGCCGCCACGGTTTTGCTTGCGATAATCACCTATCGGACTTCTCTTAATGTAATTTGCTGATGTTAGCGTTACAACAACTTGCTCATCAGGAACGAGATCTTCGTCGCTCATTTTGCCGAGTTCAGACGGAATTACCTTTGTGCGCCGTTCGTCGCCATATTGCTTCTTAATTTCAAGGAATTCGTCACGAATAATCTTTAGGATCTTCTTTTCGTCAGCCAAGATAGCCTGGAGTTCGGCAATCGTTTTCATTAGCTCAGCAAGTTCGTCCTCGATCTTCTTGCGCTCCAAGCCGGCGAGGGTTCGTAGCTGCATGGCCAAAATAGCCTTAGCTTGGATTTCAGACAGCTTAAACTTCTTAATCAAGTTTGCTTGAGCTTCGTCAGTTGTTTCGCTGGCACGAATCGTAGCGATCACTTCATCAATATGATCGAGTGCGATCTTTAACCCTTCGAGGATATGAGCGCGTTCCTGAGCTTTTCGGAGCAAGTATTCAGTTCGTCGTCGAACAACGACCTGACGATGCTTGATGTGCTCCTGAATAATGTCCTGAAGGCCGAGTACTCGTGGCTGAATACCGTCAACCAGCGCCATCATATTGAAATGGAAGCTACTTTGAAGCGGCGTTAACTTAAAGAGTTGGTTCAAAAGCTTCTTAGGATAGGCATCTTTTTTAAGATCAATCACAATCTTTACGTCACCACGAGCAGATTCATCACGGATATCTCGTACGCCGGTAATCTTTTTGGCGTTCACAAGGTCAGCGATCTTAATAATCAAGCTTTCCTTGTTTAATGCGTAAGGAATTTCGGTGATAACGATTTGATGCTTGTTTTTTGCACCTTCAACAATTTCGGCGACACCACGAACAACCACACCACCACGACCAGTAGCATAGGCGCTACGGATTGAATTTTGACCATAGATAACGCCTCCGGTTGGAAAATCTGGACCCTTAACGTGTTTGAGTAAATCGTCGAGTGTGGCTTCTGGGTTGTCGATCTGTTCAATAGTCGCATCGATTAATTCAGTAAGGTTATGTGGCGGAATACTTGTCGCCATACCAACCGCAATACCGATCTGTCCATTCAGGAGCAAGCTCGGTAGTTTAGCCGGCAGAACTTCTGGTTCTTTGGTAGTACCATCGTAGTTATCGCGGAATGGTACGGTTTCTTTATCGATGTCGGCCAAAAGCTCGTCGGCAACACGCTGCATTTTTGCTTCGGTATAACGCATGGCAGCTGGCGGATCACCGTCCATACTACCAAAGTTACCCTGCCCGTTTACCAGCATATAGCGCATTGACCATGGCTGGGCCATGCGAACCAAGGCATCATAAATCGAAGAGTCGCCGTGCGGGTGGTATTTACCCATCACCTCACCAACTACGTTGGCGCTTTTACGGTGACGAGAACTCGAACGTAGACCAGTGTCGTTCATGCTATACAAGATACGTCGGTGAACCGGCTTTAGGCCGTCACGGACATCTGGGAGAGCACGTTCAACAATAACGCTCATTGAATAACGGAGGTAGCTATCTTCCATGACGTTTTCAACGGTACGTCCTTCAACAGTACGTGAATGCGTTTGCTGAACGATAACTTCGCCCTCTACTGGCGCCTGATTTTCTAGACGAGGTTCATTAACTGCATCATCTTGGGGTGTATTTGGTGCGTCTGACATATTAAATATCCAAGTCCTTTACAAATTTTGCGTGCGTCGTAATAAAGTTCTTGCGAAGCTCTACCTCGGTACCCATCAATTTATTAAAGATAGCGTCAGCTTTTTCAGCATCTTCGACTTTAACTTGGATAAGCACACGCTTTTCTGGATTCATAGTTGTTTCGAATAGCTGGTCAGCATCCATTTCACCAAGACCCTTGTAGCGCTTCTGCTCGGTAAAACCGGCTTGGCGGTAGCGATCAGCAGCTGGA
>JALQXV010000074.1 GCA_023263015.1 Candidatus Saccharimonadia bacterium | reverse complement strand
AATGTCCAACGAGTTCTACACCATAAGTGACGGTAAATACGCCCAGAAACTATTCGACCTCTTTGGCAAGGATCGAGTAGAAAAAGAATTACACGAGTTTTTAGAGCTTACCTTTATACCACGATCCGGAGGTGGAATTGGGGTAACGCGGCTGATTGACGCAATGAAGAAAGGAGGCCTTATGAGCAACAATAATAACAACAACCTCTAGTACTACTAAACAAAAGACTCCCCGATTGGGGGTCTTTTGTTTGGCAGCGTTAGATAAGCGCCTCTTTAATAGTCTGGACAAGATTTTCACGAGCTTCATCTTTAAAATCATGCCTACCCGGTAACTCAATCACCTCAATGTTGGTAGTCGCTGAGAAATCAGACACGCCCAGAATCTCATCTTTTTCAGCCGTATACAGTTTTATTTGAGTTTTTTGTGCTAGCTCATTGTATAGTCGTACAACATCTAACCCTTTCAGACTTTTCCAATAGCTTGCAGGGATAATAGTAGTACTTCCGTCTCGGCGAGGGATTCTAGACTCACCGTTAAGATCGATCACGCTGTCAGGACGATTACCAAAAATACCAACTAACCGATCTGTATCAACATTGTCAGGCGGTGCCAAAAATAATACTCTGCGAATATTATTGGGGCTTGCTAAAGCAGTTACTATGCAGCCCTGCGAATGAGCTACGATATCAATAATTACGTCATCTCGGTCAAGCTTTGCTAATTGCGTCTGCAACCGAGCCGCCTGCTCATGCAAAGGACTGACCGTTAATGTATTACTTGTCTCATCTACATCATTATAATTAAAGAAAATATGCTCTGCGTCGGGAATAGCGGCGGCGATATCAGTCAATAGCCCTCTACCATCTTTACGAACGCCAAAGCCATGCGAATAAACCACGTAATGTTTCATGCATGCAGTATAACAGCGTTCCCCTAGTCTCGGTTCTCAATCCCATCTAGTCTAAGCGTATTGCTATCATCACTATGGGTTCCGCCACTGTTAACGTGCTTGTCACTAATTTTTGGTCCATTCTTAATTACCCGTACCATTGCCATTGCGTGTCCATGGCCTAAACTAAAGTCATCTTTGAGCCATGCCACAATCTCGCCAGCTTTAGTCTCAGAGTCAAAGCCCTGTGCTTTTGCTAGCTCAATAAATTCATTCGGTGTTTTACCAGTTTTTAGCTCAATATTATCCAGATACGATTGAAATGACATGTGATTCTCCTACAGAACATAATAACAAATAGAAAAAACCGCCGACGCGGTAGCGAATTGTCGGCGGTTTGTCATGGAGGGCCAGGTGGGACTCGAACCCACGACACCCTGCTTAAAAGGCAGGTGCTCTAACCGGCTGAGCTACTGGCCCAAGTGATTGGACATTAATCCGGTTTAATTGCTCTCGCCATAAGGCGAAAATAACTTCTTATATTATGCCTATTTTGGCTAAAAAGTCAATGCTTCTTTTAATTTTTTAGCGTGGCCTACCCTTTGCACAATGCTTGTGTTTAAAGGTGATACATACTATGATTTAGGTAACGTAAATTATTGTTTTAAAGGGGTAAAACCACACAATGGCTTTCCAATTGTTTGCTCAGGCTACTGCACCAACGCAGCCGACAGCACCTGTGCGTGACTACAACGTACGACCAATCCCTCAGTCCGAGATTGATGCCATGAACGCACCTTCTGCTCTTGAAGTTGCTTTATTGGTAGTTGCAATTATTGCTGGCATTATAGTTTTTATTTTTTGGGTCATCGCACTCATCCACTTAATCCGTAATTCTGTTAATAGGCGTAAGATGTGGTTTGCACTGGTCATCCTATTACCTATCTCTGGAATCGTGTACTTTTTTGGGCCACGACGATCTTATAAAGTTACCGATGATACGCTCAACGACATTTCAATCCCATCAGAAGAAGAATCAACGCCTCCACCTGTTATTGAGGAAAAACCGTCATTTGAAACTTCTAATGAAGTAACCGCAGCTCCACCACCCCAGCCTGAGCCACAAAGAATTGATATCAATGCAATGCCGCGGGCGCGTACTGGGACAACCTTTGAACCACAACGTAGAACCTTTTCGCCACCAGAAACTAAGCGAGAAAGCGAGCAATAGATATGCATCACCGCGATACGTTAGTCCAGACTTTACTATCTCTATTTGTACCAGGCTATATAGTTTACTGGCTTTACGAAACAATGAAGGATATAGAAAAGACGTATGGTCACAAAGCACCTAATATATGGCTCATGATTGGACCGTTGGTTGCGATACTAGTATTGTCATTTGTTTGGCCAATTTTGCTCATAATTGGAGCCGGAACAGCCGCTAGTACTGGCTCAGAAGCGGCAGGTGGCGGAATTGCTCTTGTTTCAACGCTGCTATTTATACTAGCCTTCCCGTTTGCAATTGCTTTACCCCTAATATACGACTGGAAGTTTAGCCGTAATATCGAAAAGGTCTTCGGTCACGATCCAGGTCATGCCTTAACATTCATCATGCTCTGGTTTATATCTCCGGTTGCGGTGTATATTGTTCAGGAAAAAATAAATAAGCTGATTATGAACGCTATGTACGGCCAGCAGCCTCAATACTACCAACAGCCGTACCCACAACAACAGCAACAACCGCCGACTAACCAACAACAATAATTACTTGTGGTGCTCTTTATGGTGACCGTGCGCCTTTGGGTAACTAAGCCATGCGCTCAGTAGCCCCGATACTGATGCGGCGATTACTACAATCGTTTTATACGCTCCGAGCTGGTCATTGCTAGCGATATTAAGTAGTGTAGATAAAACCGGCAACAACGGTTCGAGCAGTAGCATTGTTAACGCAACCAGCAGCAAAGCTGGAAATGCTTCGATGGCTAGCTTGTGCTTTGGAACACGATGTCGCAGAAATAGAATAGTTAGCAGCAATGGCAGTAGCAGCAACGCAACTTGGATGTAGCTTAGCTGGCCGACATTAAATAAAGACCCTAAAAAGCTATAAACATCGGCACTTGCCTCATTAGCAAGCAGCTGGCCGAGTAAAAGACTAAGCAGGGCGATACTTGATGGCACTCGCAATAGCAGTAAGCCGATCCAGCAAACGACGGTAATGCCGCCAAGGATAAGCAGTTCATTCATATGTTTACTGTATCACGCTTTTAACTAGAAGTTGAGCATCTGCCCCTGTTGCAAGCCCAGTTTTTGAGCGTGCCCACTATTTATTTCAAGCACATATTTTGTGTTGTCTGCGCAATAGGTTGTAGGGTATGTTTCTGGAGCAACGTTAGGCTCGATCTTAATAATCTCACGCTTCTCATTAAGCCAGACCATGTCTATCGAAAACCGCATATCCTTCATCCAAAAACATTCTTCTTTAGGCTCAGGAAAGACAAACATCATCCCAGACTTTTCGGCTAAGCTATCCCGATCCGACAACCCTTTAATATGTTGCTTGTTACTAGAGGCGTACTCCAGCGAATAGCACTCATTGGATACGCTTAATCCATTACAACCATTGGCCTGCACAGATTTAGGGGTATTGTTCGATTTGCTTAGACTAAAGAACAGAGCACCTGCTATTACTAGCGCAATAGCACTAATTGCGACGAGATAGTATCGGGTGTTAGGCGCCGACTTTATCTTTTTTGCGCTTTCCTTTGGCGTTTTGCTCGACATACTCAATTATCTTACCAGCCACATTACGACCTGTAACCTGTTCAATGGCAAAGCCAGGACTT
>JALQXV010000094.1 GCA_023263015.1 Candidatus Saccharimonadia bacterium | reverse complement strand
CAGTTCCAATGCTAGATTTAGCTGCTTCAGATGTTGCTGTGCCACCAAGTGCAACTGCGGCAGCGGCCATGGTTGCAGTTAGATACGGTATTTTTGATTCAAAAGATCTTCTCATAGCGGTAACTGTATCGTTTTTGGTGCGAACAGTATGTGAGCAATCTAACATAGTAAAATACGCAACATATTGACAGGTGTTAGTGAATTATGCTAAAGTGTAATGGTATAGCAACTCAGTTAGAGCAGTTGTACGTGGCATACGCGAAAGGTCTCCTCACCAAATAACAGAGGTAGAAACCATCGGTTGCCACAATTTTTGTGTCTTAGGGCAGGGCTTGTTTCGAAGAATTCCTGCTCGCCAAACAGCACAATAACTAAACAAAATACTAATTAACTATTCATGAACACTCGTTTGTTTAGAGTGTTCCGCTGAAATCAGGAGAGCTATGAAAGCACTACTCACTCGAAAGGTTGGCATGACTAGTACCATCGCAGAAGACGGTACCGTTGCTGCTATTACCTTGCTTTCCGCTAGTGACAACGTGGTAACACAACTGAAGTCTGTTGAGACTGATGGTTACCAAGCGGTACAAATCGGCTTCGAAGAGGCTAAAAGCCAACTCAAGCCACAAGCTGGCCACCTAAAGGCTGCTAAATCAAATGCAAAGATTATGCGCGAAGTGCGTGTTGATGCGCTACCAGAAGAACTTAAGATCGGTGATGCCGTTAAAGCCACCGATCTTTTTAGTGTCGGCGATATCGTTGACGTAACCAGTACCTCAAAAGGTAAGGGTTGGGCTGGTACTATTAAGCGACACAACTTCCACCGTCAGCGTGCTACGCACGGTGGTAAGGGTAACACTCGTAAAGTTGGTTCTATTGGATCAATGTACCCACAGCGTATCTTTAAAGGTAAAAAAATGGCTGGTCAGATGGGTAACGAACAAGTTACTGTTAAGAACCTCAAAGTTGCACTAGTCGACGCTGAACTAGGCGTTATTGGTGTATACGGCGCTGTTCCAGGCCCACGCAAGAGCGTTGTAATGATTAAGGGGGCTAAGTAATGGCTGTATCTACTTACACCAGCAAGGGTGCAAAAGCTACAACTCCTGCCAAGCTCGATAAAGATGTTTTTGGAGTTGAAGTAACTAATCACCAGTTGCTCAAAGACGTGTACGTTGCCTACTTGGCTAACGGACGCGAAAACCTCGCCGTAACTAAGACTCGTGGTCTTGTGAGCGGTGGTGGTAAAAAGCCATGGAAGCAAAAAGGTACCGGACGTGCTCGTTTTGGTAGCTCACGAGTTCCAATTTGGCGCGGTGGTGGTATCACTTTCGGTCCAACCGGAAACGAAAACTACAAGAAAACTGTTAACTCAAAGGCTAAGCGAGTAGCAACTCGTCAAGCTCTTAGCCTCGCAAGCGAAGCTGGTAAGATCAGCATCATCGAAGCTATCGATACTAAGGGTAAAGTTAAGCCAACCGTTGAACTGCTCGACAAGATCGGCGCAACTCGACGTATTCTCATCGTAGTAGATAACAAGGACGCTACCATCGTTCGTGCAACTAACAACATTCCTAATGTAAAAGTTGTACAAGCTACCTACGTAAGTGTTTACGATGTACTTAACGCCGACTCAATTGTAATTACTAAGCCATCACTTGAATTGATTTCTAACTGGCTCGGAGGTAACAAATAATGAGTAAGACGTTAACTCTTAAACCACGCATGAGCGAAAAGGCTTACGCCAGCTCAATGGCAACTAATACATTTGTATTTATTGTTCCAAATACAGCCAATAAAATTAGCGTAGCTGCAGCCGTTGCTGAACAGTTTGATGTAACCGTTACGAACGTACGCATTGCTGTTTATAAGGGTAAGCAAGCTCGTTCAATTCGTCTTGGTAAATACCGCAAAAATGTTATGGGTAAGCGCTCTGACTTTAAGAAGGCTTTCGTCACACTTAAAGAAGGTGATTCAATCCCAGTTTTTGCAGCCGTAGAAGAAGCAGAAGCTCAGGAAGCTAAAGTAGCTGAAAAGGTTGCTAAGGCTGTTGAAAAAGCTGAAAAGAAAGCAAAGAAGGAGTCTAAGTAATGGCGATTAAAGCATACAAGCCAACTACTCCTGGTCGCCGTGGCATGACCTCACAAGACTTTGATGCGATTACTACTCGTAAGCCGCTCAAGTCTTTGGTAACGATCCGCAAGCAAAACAGCGGTCGCAACAATGCCGGACGCATTACTACCCGACACCGTGGTGGTGGCGCTCGTCGTTTTTACCGAATCATGAACTTCCGATTGGCTCCAGGTACAACCGCAACTGTTGAGCACATCGAATACGATCCAGGCCGCAGCGCACATATTGCTCGTATTAAAGACAGCAACGATGTATACCACTACATTCTTGCAACTCAAGGTATGAAGCAAGGCCAAACTATTAGCGTCGGTGACGAAGCTCCAATTGAAAATGGTAATCGTCTCGCACTAAAGAACATTCCAGTTGGTAGCGTTATCCACGGTATCGAACTACAGCCGGGTAAGGGTGCACAAATGGTTCGCTCAGCTGGCGCAAGCGCTCAGCTCATGGCTAAAGAAGATGGCTATGCTCAAATTCGTATGCCGAGTGGCGAAGTCCGTATTGTAAATGTAGATTGCATGGCAAGCATGGGCGTTGTCGGTAACGTTCAGCACCAAAACATCAAGATCGGTAAAGCCGGCCGTAATCGTCGCAAGGGTATTCGTCCAACCGTTCGTGGTGTTGTTATGAACGCTGCTGACCACCCGCACGGTGGTGGTGACGGTGGTCGTCACAATATGGGTCGTGCTCCGGTTACGCCTTGGGGTCAAAAAACTCTTGGTTTCAAGACTCGCCGTCGCAAGAGTACTAATAAGTTAATCGTCCGCTCAAGGCATGCGGCTAAGAGGAAGTAAGGATTAAAATATGAGTCGTTCATTAAAGAAAGGTCCATTTATTGATCCAAAGCTTGCTAAGAAAGTTGCAGCTTTGGGCAGTGAAGACCGCACAATTATTAAAACTTGGGCTCGCGCCTGTGCAATTCCACCAGAATTCGTAGGTCGCACAATTGCAGTTCACAATGGTCGAGTGCACGTTCCAGTTTTCATTACAGAAAACATGGTTGGTCACAAGCTCGGTGAATTTAGCCCTACCCGTAAGTTCCGTACTCACGGTGGTAAGCTTGCGAAAGGTAAGAAGTAATGCCAGTAAAAGCTACCGCTAAAGGTGT
>JALQXV010000092.1 GCA_023263015.1 Candidatus Saccharimonadia bacterium | reverse complement strand
AGCCCCAACTCGTGAACTTGCTCAGCAAATCGAACAGGAATGCCGCACAATCGGTAAAGCCAGTGGCCTATTTAGCGCCCTTCTTATTGGAGGTTCATCAATGGGCCTACAGTTACGTGACCTACGCAACGATCCAAACGTTATCATTGGTACACCAGGACGTATCATGGATCACATGAAGCGCGGCACGCTTTCGCTTGATAACTTTAACTATGCTGTATTAGACGAAGTTGACCGTATGCTCGACATGGGCTTTGTTGATGATGTGCGCACTATCCTCGATAGCCTTTCAGAAGAACGCCAGTCACTATTCTTCTCTGCAACTATGGATAATCGCGTTCGTAACCTTATTTCAAGTTTCTCAAAAGACCCAGTAACCATTTCACTTAAGACAAGTAACACGAGTGATAATGTTCATCAGAACGTTGTTAAGTTCAGCAACATGTTCGACAAGATCGACAAGTTGCACGACCTGCTCGTAACTGATCAAGTTACTAAGGTAATTATTTTTGATGAAACTCAACGTAGTGTTGAACGACTCAGCGATGAACTAATTGATCGCGGCTTTAAGGCCGATGCAATCCACGGCGGCAAGTCACAAAGTCAGCGTGAACGTGCTTTACGACGCTTTAAGAAAAGCGATATCGATATTTTGGTTGCCACAGACGTTGCAGCCCGCGGTATTGATGTAGCCGACGTAACTCACGTAATTAACTACACCGTTCCCCAGTCATACGAAGACTACGTGCACCGCGTAGGTCGTGCTGGTCGTGCTGGTAAAGTTGGTTACGCCCTAACTTTCATCTCTTAATCTGTAAGATTTTTCGCTGCTGGTTTAATAGCTCGTCGATACACTACCCAATCAGAGACAACATTGAGTTTTAGATTGGGGTAGCGGTGTATGGCGTATGATCAAGCACAAAAAATAAACAAATCATTTGCACCAATAAACGCCAAAGGCGCGCTTGGACATGCAAAACGAAAACTGACACCAAAGCAAATTGCACTCCTGATTGGTTTTGTAATTGCGCTAGTTGGTGTCAGTTTTTTGCTATATAGCACTTTTGCACGTAGTGGCGAAGCTACCGCAACCAACGAAGTCCGCAGCGTATTCTCTAGTGATGCCATGAAAGATTACTCATCGCCTGAAAATAAATTTACTATCATGATGCCTGGCTTCCCAAGCATTAAGGAAACTACTAGTAAAACTGGTGACAAAGAAATTCCTATTACAACGTACGAGCGTGTCATTGAAAACGGTGCCAAGAACTATACTTTAGCTGTATATAACTACGATGGAGTTCAACTAGATCAAACTAAGGCGCTCGAAAGTGCGCTAAATAGCGCCATCCAAAACACCCCAACCGCTCAGCTCATTAGTACTAAAACAGGAAAGTACAATGAGCTGCCAGCAATAGAAGGCACCTATAATGTTTCGTATCAGGACAAGATCTATGAATCGCATATCCGTTACGTAATGAAGGATTCAAAGATGTACTCGATGATCCTATTGGGCGGCGACCAAACAAAGTTTGACGAATTTGCTAATAGCTTAAGACTTAACTAGCTTAGCCAAAGCCAACCACTGTTCTAGCTCAAGCTCCTGAGGGCGCTGTATTGGGTTAATACTTGCAGATTCAAGCAACACTCGAGTATCGTCTTTGCTCAGCTGCAAACCGGCTGATAATGAGTTAAGGAGCGTTTTACGGCGATTACTAAAGCCAGCCTTGACCACCCTAAATAGGTGTTTGGTCGACATATCACCGAATAATGGCTGCGATCGCCGTTGCAGATGAACAATTTGCGAATCTATTTTAGGCGGCGGCGTAAACAGCTCCGCCGGAACCACGTCTCCGAGTGACGGCTCAAAATACATTTGAGCGGTCACACTAAGAAGTGACATATCACCTGCAGTGGCAGCAACTCGTTCGGCAACTTCCTTTTGAACGAGCAATGTCGCTGACAACGGCGGGTTAGATGACTCAGAGAGTACTCTAATGAGGTTACTCGTTAAGTAGTACGGGATATTGGCAATAACTTTGTAATCTGCCGGCAGGCTAGTTAGATCAAACGATAGAATGTCCTGATGAGTAACGGTTAGATTGTCTGCCCTAACTCGACCAGATAGATCCTTAGCAAGATCTGCATCAAATTCTACAGCCTGTACCCTGTCAGCCTGTTCTACGAGGTACTGCGTTAGCGTGCCTAGTCCTGGTCCAATTTCGAGCACGTAATCATTCTTTGACACATTGGCTATGTCGCACATGGCCTGAAGGCTTAGTTCATCGTGTAGCCAGTGTTGGCCCAGTTCCTTTTTGGTTTTCATTTTAGTACCAACCGCTAGCCTGCGACTTTTGCCATGCTCCACACGGTGTTTTATACGAACGTGTTATATAACCTAGACCCCATTTAATTTGGGTCTCTGGGTTAGTTTGCCAGTCTGGTGCAACCGAACCCATTTTTGAGCCAGGCAATGCCTGTGGAATACCGTAGGCACCAGAGTTACGATTTGATGCCAAGTGATTCCATTTAGATTCTTTTTGCCAAAGAAGATATAAGCAGTTAAATTCTGCGCCAGTCCAGCCTTTTTCCGCGGCTAGGCGCCGTCCAATTTCAACGTTAGCAGATGGATTACTAATAACAACTTTGGTACCTTCGGCAATAACACGCTTAACTGGCTCCACTGCTACAACTTCTTGAATAGGGCGACGACTAACTTCTTTGCCATTTTCTAAGGCAATTTCGTATGTAACAATTTTACGGCCTGGCGAGCCTTCGGCCTTTACTACCTTAGTGCCAACTGGCTGTTCTGCATCACTAGTCTTTTCTTCTGGAGCTGGAATTGGAAGCTCAACACTGGAAACTTGTTTACCAAAACGAATAACAAAAACTTGGGCATTTTCCGTCAACGGAGTATCTGCGCTCGGCTGCACGGTGTCACCTTCTGTGGTTTTGATATTCTT
>JALQXV010000055.1 GCA_023263015.1 Candidatus Saccharimonadia bacterium | reverse complement strand
TTTGTATCTTCGTGAAATTGGTAAAATTCCACTGCTAAAAGCCGACGAAGAGCTCGCGCTCGCACAACGAGTCGTCGCTGGTGAAAAAGAAGCCAAAGATAAAATGGCCGAAGCGAACATGCGCTTGGTTGTATCGATTGCTAAACGCTACGTTGGTCGTGGGCTTGATCTACTTGATCTTATTCAAGAAGGTAATACTGGCTTGCTACGTGCGGTTGAAAAGTTTGATCCAGACAAAGGCTTTAAATTTAGTACCTACGCAACGTGGTGGATTCGTCAGGCTATTACTCGCGCCATCGCCGACCAAGCCCGTGTGATTCGAATTCCAGTACACATGTTTGAGACGATTAACAAATTGTTGCGCACCCAACGCCGCCTGACTCAAGAATTGAACCGCGAACCAACTAACGAAGAAATTGCTAAAGCAATGGAAATGGAAGTTGAAAAAGTCGAACACATTATGAAGATTAAGCAGGATATTCACTCGCTTGATGCTTCAGTTCGTGACGATGAAGAAGATTCTGTACTCGGTGACTTCATCGAAGACGATGAAACAGTTAGCCCAGAAGAATCAGCTACGAGTCAGCTTCTTAAGGAGCACGTTAAAGATATGCTGAACGGCTTAACTGAACGTGAGCAAAAAATTCTTAAGTTACGCTTTGGTCTTGAAGATGGTAAAAGTCATACGCTCGAAGAAGTTGGACAAGAATTTAGTGTGACTCGTGAACGCATTCGACAAATTGAAGCCAAAGCGCTTGCCAAGCTTCGTAAGCATAAAGACGCACGCAAACTACACGACTACATCAGCTAATTTAGGGTAAACGTATGCAAGTTATTGGTATCGCCGGAACAAATGGTAGCGGCAAAGACACGGTAATGAATTGGTTGGCAGAGAAGCACGGTTTTTACTTTGCTTCTGCCACTGACATGCTCGGCGCCGAACTCGACAAACGTGGTTTGCCACGTGAGCGTGAGAACAAACGAAACCTAAGTGCCGAATGGCGGCGCGAACAAGGGCTTGGAGTAATAGTTGATAAAGCTATTGAGGCTGCTAAAGCTGCCGGCTTTGATAAAGTCGTGGTTGGCAGTATTCGAAACCCCGGCGAAGTTGACCGCATTCACGAACTTAGCGGCATAAACATCTGGATCGACTCCGACCCAGAAATTCGGTACGCACGCATTACGAGTAATGCTCGTGGCAGGATAGAAGACCAAAAAACTTACGAACAATTCTTGGCTGAAGAAGCTGCCGAAATGCAGCACTCTGGCGATGCCTCGACGCTAAGTATGGGTGACGTGAAGGCAAAATCTGATCGACATATCAATAATAATGCCAACAGTATTGAATCGTTCATTTCGCTAATAGAAGCAGAGCTAAGCGACCTTTTATGAACAGCGATGTATTCAAGCAGAAACTGGCTGAATACAAAACTCTAGTAGATGCTGACATTCAAGACTACTCAGCCACACTCATTGCCCAGACAGAAAAAACATACGGTGAATCGTCTGCCTTAATTGCGCGTACCTTTACTGACATTTTGAGCCGCGGCGGTAAGCGAGTTAGGGGTACCTTAACGATGGTTGGATTTTCTATGGTTGGCGGTACCGATAGCAAAGTTGCTATCACGGGCGCGAGAGTGGTTGAAATGATGCATGCTTATATGTTGCTGATTGACGACATCCAAGACCGATCTGACACACGACGTGGTGGACCGAGTGGTCATAAATTACTCGAGGCTCAACATACTGAACACAATTGGAGCGGCGATGCTGCGCACACAGGTGTATCATTGGCTATCAACGCTGCGCTACTTGGTTCGCACAGCGCGCAAACTACTCTTGGAACCATGCCGATAGCCAGCGATCGTCGAATTGAAGCGCTTAATATTTTAAACCATACTATTGCGACCACCGTTCATGGTCAAACGCATGACATTATTAATGAAGTATCTAGTGTCGTCACGGAACAAGATATCAACAACACGATGCAGTGGAAGACCGCGCACTACACATTTTTAAACCCACTTCAGATGGGTATGGTGCTGGCTGGAGCAGCTAAGGACGACACGGAAGCTATCGTTGCTTATGCCATGAACGCCGGTAAGACGTTTCAGATTTCGGACGATCTGCTGATTATGAGTACTGAGAGTGGCAAAGATGCTATTGATGATATTAGAGAAGGCAAGCAAACACTATTAACATTTTACGCACTCGAGCACGCCTCAAATGAAGACAAAGTCTTCCTGCGAGGTTGTCTAGGTAACCGAAGCGTTGATGAAGCGCAATTTAAGCGTTGTCAGCAAATTTTTATCGACTCCGGTGCGGTTACGTACGCACAGGGGAGGGCGCAGGCTTACGTTGAAGCGGCAAAGAACGGACTTACGCAGAATGGTCGCCAGTGGCGAGTGCAAGACGTTGCGTTCCTAGAAAAGCTTGTCGACTACCTACTAAGCCGCACGGTCTAGATAGTGGGCTGCAACACGAGCCTTACGAAGATAGTCCACGCTAACGCGCTTTTCTCCGGTACCATCTGGTGACACAACACGGAGCTTGCCATTTGCTAGAACAGACATAACTCTCCACGAGCCTTCAAAGCGAGGCACATCGCCTGACCGCTTAACGGTTACAACGTTGCCAACTCGAAATTCTGGATACTGAACAAGTTCCTTAGCAAGTTGACCTAAGTGCATTGAATTAACGCGTAGTCGCTCTGTAATTTCAGTAGCGTTCTCTTTGGTTTGCGGTGTTAGCTCTGGAATTATAGTTTGCAGATCTTCGGCAATAGATAAACCGTTATCGTCGAGCAGTCTTTGAGCGCGCACTTTACGGGCTGCGTCTTCACGTAATTGTTCATCAAGGTTTTCGGGTCGTATAGCTACAACATTATTCACTACGGCGTTAGCGCCAATTCGTGAGTTCAAGTCTTCGAGAACGACGTTTGTAGCAGTTTGGTAGGCGGTAATTTGTCGACCGTCGACTGTGTCCTGCATAAACGACTTAACATTTGGCTCAACTAAGTTGTCGTATGCGAGCGCATCGACTTGCTTGGCAGTAGGGGTTAGTACGCCATTTGTATCAATGTGCGCACCACCTTCAAGTAGCTGGGCATCATGAATGATCCGAGATGTAGTATGTGGACCGAGCTCATAGCTAACTGAGTTCATAAGCCAATATATTATCATAAATAGTATTAAATGTCAATGTTGTACGTAGTTTTAACGAGGCAATTCTTTGTAGTAGGGCATAGACTTCAAGGTGGTGCTTAATAAGCTCCAAATCTGCATAAATGCAGAGGCTATCATTGGGTTGGTTATCGTAATCGCGTGTGGTTCTTGTGCAAATAGAATAATTATTAAACTTGATCCAGCAACGCTCCATTCAACAGGGGCATCATAATCTTCTTGACGTACCCATGTTCGTTCAAGATTGGTGCGCTCGTCTCCATGGCTAGTAGTTGTGCCAGTGGATATATCTGGAGAAATGCCGTATCGGTTAATACCGTGTCGAGCAGGTTCAGTCCTTATTTCGTGCATGGTGTCAAAGCCCATAGACGTGATATCTGCTCGTGAGCGTAAAAAGTATATAGGCTGAGCTAGACGTATCTGGTTTCGATATGCTGTTGCGACTGCATGTCGGCCAGAAACAACTTCGACTGCAGGTTGTTCTGTATGGCTATGAAATTGGGTAAGCAATTCGCTAAGTACTGCTTGTACCGCTTCTTCTTGCTTAGCCGCCTTATTTCGTTGCTCAGCGGCTAAATTAGATAAAGCAAGTGGATTAGAAGGGGTATAAATAACTTTTTTGGCTTGATCAGATTTTTTAGCTAACCGCAGTTCGCATAGCTTATCTAGAACTTTGTAGGCATTACTACGCGTTAAGCCCAAACGTTTAGCAGCTTGTGGAGGAGTGATCTCGCCAACCTCTAGTAGAAGAGCATACGTTATTGCCTGCTGCTCTGTAAGGCCTGTTGATACGAGTTTATTTGTCTCCATAATGAATGATTATATCAGGGTTAATGTAATTTGTGAATATTCTTTTCACAAAATTAAATACAATATTACACCTTTGAAATAATTAATGTGATGTAATACTTGACAAATAACAATACAATTACATATAATATATACATTAGCAAATAAATGTTCATGGAGATTATATGCAGCGTGCTGAGGTTGGTCCCGAGAGTCAGAGTGCAATTACAAGCATTCGAGATGAACAAGGTGAACTCGAAACAGGTAATGTGCTACGGCGACTATGCGAGTTTGCGGGTGTCGGTGCATGCAAGCAAAGCAAAGCAAAGCCCCTGGCAAAATTCTTTCTCCGCCGTGAGGGCTCAAAATCCCAAACGGTCTATAGCATATCGATTCTATAGGTACAAACTACGATCGACCAAGTTTTCTGCCCATTTTAAGCAGCTCGGTCCTAATACACCAAACCTTGATAGGTAGGTAGGGGTAGGGGCAGGGGTAGTTGTATGGGTAGGGGTAGGGCGTGGGAGCGTGATAGCGTGGATTGATGGTGCACCCCCCCACCCCCCC
>JALQXV010000026.1 GCA_023263015.1 Candidatus Saccharimonadia bacterium | reverse complement strand
GGAATGTTAAACGCATGTTTGGCCACGTTACTTGGCGGATTTCCTTCCATGAATCTCGTAAAAACTTAGGCGCTAAACGAACACGCTTGCCAAGCACGCCACCAACTTTATTGTCTGGTAGTGGTAGGTGGTATTCTTTGCGGCCAGTTTGACGAGCTTTATTAATTGGGGTTGCTACCTTGCCGGCAGTGCTACGAATACGGCGAGTTTTGCTTTGCTTATCGCCTGACTGGGTTTTTTCGCGAAGAGTTTGCTTTTTGCGT
This sequence comes from Candidatus Saccharimonadia bacterium, assembly GCA_023263015.1. Classification (GTDB taxonomy): domain Bacteria; phylum Patescibacteriota; class Saccharimonadia; order Saccharimonadales; family 2-12-FULL-41-12; genus JALQXV01. The sequence goes on along the minus strand of JALQXV010000026.1, from coordinate 6,949 downwards.
GAAGACGCAATGCCTCGTAACTTCTTTGCTTTACTTTCCTCAACCTTAATCGGTGAGTCGACTGCTTCTTTTTTAGCAGGCTTTTTGGCATTTTTATCTGATGACTTATTTGTCGCCTTGGCCACGTTACTCTCTCCAAAATTAAAAATAGCCTACATATGTAGACTTTGCGGATATGTGTCAATATTACGCTGTTTTACTACCACTGTCAATTAGGACCATTGTGTATATAGTAAATATTGTTAATATGTGGTATAATATAAAGATGTCTACAGACTATGAGCTGAGCCCAGAATCGCGCGAATTAGCTGATCGAATTGCTGAATCATTCGATGCCGTATTAGCCGGAGCGCCGATCCAAACAGGTTCGTATTCTCGTGGTGAATATTTGTATATCCCTTTTGAAGATGATGGCCTCGTCGACCCACATCACCACCCTAACCCGCGAATGCGCAACTATTCGGTAATAGAAGCGGATTATTGTGAACAAGACGTGTTTACCTACCGTATTACCGACTTTTACCCAAAAGGTCATCCGTCAAGCAAAACCGCATGGCCGTACAGTCACTACTCTGAGTATGTATACCTGCCATCTCGCAGCCAAATGCTTGCTCATAACTACGATACTAATCGCATTATGCCCCTAGATACTGACCAGCTTTTACCAATATTTGGACGTTTTGAGCAGTACGAATTTGTGCATCGCCCAACGCTAAAGCAAGCCTTGCTAGAACAGGCGCTCGCCAGTAAAGCCGGCAATATTGCGCTACGTTACTTCCCTAAGTTTGGAATATAGATCGTAAAGGTTGAACCTTTATCGATTTCGCTTTTTAAGTCTAGTTCGGCGTGAATTAAACGCGTTAATTTCATTGTGACGTATAGGCCGAGCCCAGTGCCGTTATTGGCGCGGGTTCTAAAGTCTTCGCTTCTAAAGAACTTATCAAACACCTTTTCTTGATCGATTTTACTAATACCGATACCGGTGTCAGAAACTTCAAATAGCACGCCGTCTTTATGACGTTCGGCGCCTATGGTGACGGAACCCGTTTCGGTGTATTTAATAGCGTTGGTAATAAAGTTTTGTAGAATCTCACGGACATATAATTTGCTCGATGAAAACAGTTCAAGGTCGCTTGCTAAGTGAGTGCGCAGTTTTAGCCCTTTAGCTTCAGCTTCTGGGGTGTATTCTTTGCTGAGTTCTTCAACCAGTTCGTGCGCGTTAACCGGCTCAATTTCTAGGTTTAACTTGCCGCGTTCGGCACGAGATAAGGTGGAAAGGTCGTTAATCATGCCACTTAAGAAAATGATCTGTTCATGAGCTTGCGACAGAGCATTTTTAATCTGTTCGTTGCCTCCTATTTTGTCGACGATAAACTGGGCATTACCAAGATTGCCTTCGGCAATTGCGATTGGCGTGCGTAGTTCATGACTGACTACGCTAATAAATTCGTCGCGCTCTTCTTCGAGAGACTTTTCACGGGTAATGTCACGCAGCAGTACTACAAAGCCGCTGGCGCCCTGTTTGCCGTAGCCCAGCTTAACTGGAGCAATACTGGTATATAAGTTGCTTACACTGCCGTCTGGGTACGATAAGCGCAGTTCACGGGTGGTGGTCTGAGTTTGCGTTTCGATAATCATGGTCGTAAAGTCGACCGTTTGGCTATTTTTATCGATGATTGTGGCTACTTGGTCGATCTTTTTGCCTTTAATGTCGATGTTAACGTCGAGTACGTTTAAGGCGGCACCGTTATAGAGCACGATCTTACCAAGTTCATCGGTGGCAATAACACCGTCGGCCATGCTGTTGATAAGGCTGACCAAGCGTTCACGTTCAAGCTTGGCTGAGTTGGTGCTTTTTGACTTTTTAGCGTCCATTGCTAGCTATTATGCCATAAACGTTTTGGCATCATAAATTCTGGGTCGCAATTGCTTCATTTTTTTGCGCGTAACCTTATACTCTGGGCAAAATTCTGCCACCGTTTCCCAAAAGTCGGCACTATGGTTCATGTGCTGCGTATGCGTTAGCTCATGAATGATTACATAGTCAATGTATTCAATCGGTAGCTGAATTAGGTAGATGCTAAGTACGATATGCTTGTTAGAATCACAGCTGCCCCAGCGCCCCACCACTTGTTTAATGGCTGAGCTCTTGTAGCTAAAACCGTATAGGTCGGCTAGTTCGCGCAGTCGTGGTAACAATATCTTTTCTGCTTCTACTCGTAACGACTTCATGATCGCTTTTTGGATTGTTTTAACGTGCTCAGGATTGGTGCGCTCATACGTACCGGCAAAGTGCACTATTAAATAACGTCCATCTTGTTTCGGCCGCGACTGATCAGAATTTTCACGAATAATTAGTTGCTGCGTACGGCCAAACAGCATGCCGTTGTATGGTACAAAACTTGTTTCGGCCTGTTGTTCTAGTATCCAGTCTCGTTTAGACAAGATAAAGTTAACGGCTTGTGCCTTGGGCAAGATCCACGGCATCGATACCTGTATTTCGCCTTTGGCTGTAACTCGCAGTCGCATGGTTTTTTGGCCGCGCTTTTTAGTTACCGAAACAAGGCCAATTGTTGGCACATCGAGAATACTTCTAGACATAGTGGCCTAATTAATATTAATGTTACGACGAGTAATTTCGCCGTTAGTTCGAACCACGTTTTGCGGTACCAAGTTCACCATCTCGGGCTTAGCAGGCGTTGCCTTACTAAGCTGGCTGGGCGTAAGAATACCGAGTTCGTAAAACTTTTTAAAAACCGCGGCACGCTGTGTTTGGTAGGTATGCTTACCGCTAATAACTACATAGTCTTCGTTTTCTGGGTTTTGCATGCGATGCAACGTAGCTTCGTAAGATTCTGGAGTATAGTCTTTAGCAAAGTGGTCGTCGGACTTGCGGCGATCGCGCTTTTGGGTACGCAAGAACGCACTTTCTGGATCAATTTGCAGCCAGATCTGCACAGGCGTTGCCTTTACCTGTCGCGCTGCATCTCGTAGCGCTCGCCGTTCGGCAACCCGATACACGTTAGCATCGTAAATAACCGACACGCCTGAACGCAAAAATTCGCGTGTCATGTAGTTAAGTGCGTTACGGCTCGGCTTTTCGGTACGGGCTGAATTTTCTGAATAGAGCTCTTGGCTAAGACGGTCTTGCTGTAAATGCGCAGCAGTCAGTTCTTCTGCTAACTGCCGTGCGAACGCGGTTTTCCCTGAGCCTGGGAATCCGTAGAGGAAAATAATAAACGGTTTGTTCGGAATAATCTTAGCGCCACTCATGTCTTACTATTGTATACCAGATACGCCCCTTTTTGTTAACAGCTAAGCCACAATTCCTAATTCTGCCCCGCTTCACCCCTTAGCAAAACCAATTGTATCTGTTACAATGTTCTGCCATAGGGGCGTAGTACAACGGCTAGTATAAAGGTCTCCAAAACCTTAGATCACAGTTCGATTCTGTGCGCCCCTGCCAATAAAAAAGTCTTAGCTTATCGCTAGGACTTTTTTATTTTGCACGAAGTGCGTTGAAGCGAACTGGTGGCCTGATAAGGCCAGTTCGAAGATCAAAGCTACGCGCAGGAATTTTTTATTCCGAGCATGGCTGCAGAGCGCAAGCCGCAGGCTTATTCTGTGCATGGCAGTACGGCTCACAACAATAGAGGAAGTCATAACTACGATTAAGAATGATTTAACCAACGCACAATACAAACAATCCTTTTAAAAAGGGATTGAATCAAGGTCAATCAATACTTCATCCTCAATTTCTATGATTGGTTCTGGCTATGTTTCTCCATTAGCGATTTGGTATGCACGCTTGTATAGCTCGTCGTAAGAGATGATGTTAACATTGCGGTTATTTCGTATAAAACGTTCGATTGTATCACGCTTTAGGTCTACGGCAATTTTTTGCGAATTTCGAGGAATTTCACGCTCTTTGTTACCAACAACATAAATAACTTGTGGATCGATTGTGCGTATTATTCCACGATCAAGTCTCTCACCATCCTTTACCATGTTTTTGTGTGGGGAAGATTTCTCCCAGTCTGTCCTCTGGGCTAGGCATTGGCTGAATCCTTCGATGAATTCAGGAGTGAATGACCATGTATTAGTACGAGCATTGCTGGTTTTTACTGGGGTAAACACGTCCGTGTCGGGAGTCTTAAGTTCTACAAGAACCGTATAGTCGCTATAACCAAGTAGATCCGCTTTAGCATCGCCGCGACCTTCTGTACTTGGCATCCCAATTGATTGTTCGTCTAGAAAATCCTCTATAAAGCGTAAATCTAGACTCAAGCCAAATATCCATTTATGAGACTTAAGGAAATGGTGCCATATTGCTTCGTCGCCATTTCCTTTCAATTCTTTTTGGTATTTTATTCTGTACGCAGAACGGTAGCTATCAACATCATGTAGCAACTGATAGAACTCCTCAACGTCTTGCTTGCGTGCTCTAACTGTTAGTAATTCCGCCATGTCTGAATCACTTAGCCCAGATTCCTCAACATACTTTGCAATCTCCTGCATGCGGTCACTTACTTTACGTTTTTTTAGACTTAGTACAATGCTATCTTTGCTTGCGACCTGGAATCTGCCGAAGAACTTGCTAATGTCCCCAAGCTCTTTGAACTTAGATAGAAAGGCCACCATAAGCCAAAATTCTTGATAGCCATCTTCGCCACTCTGAAATGTAACTGTGGCATACTCCATGTCTTGGCGTACCTTTTTGTCTTGTAGATTGGCATTAGTACGCCTGAACGTTAGCCTCGGTGGATAATTGCCATTAGTCTTGGAAAACTGAAAGTCTACATTACATATCGTATACGCATTACCAAGTTCACTCTTTGCGAGTAAAAACCTTTGTAATTCTGATTGTCGTCACGTAGAGCACAATTAAAGCCCGTGGATTCAATTCTGTAATTTTCAAGACTGATATTCGGGTCAGTAAGGTCAATATAGTCTTCCATGGTGTTATTATAGGAGTTGCGTATATGCCGAGCAATTGCTTATGCTTATTTGTCACTCAGTTCTGTAAGTTTTTTGCCGTTCCATTCCCAATATTTAGCCCCTTGATATGCTCCACTGCTATTTAGCTGCCCTTTATCTTCGAAAATCTTATAGGTTAGTGGTGATAATTTCCAAATCTGGCCTCCGTATTCAACTTCACGCTCACCGGCTACGATAGCAGTAATTGCTTTATCGGAGATAAATTTAATCTCATCACCATTTTTCAGGCCTTTTCTATAAAAGCTAAACAATGCGGACTGCTTTCGTGTAGTAGCAACCTCATCAAACTCTTTTTCTTTATTGGTAATTTCTGGATAGATTACTCTGCCATCAAACGAAAGAAGCAATTGCCTTATTAAATCCTGATCTAAAGCAAACAGCTCGCTAGTTCCAACCTGATGTTTGCTAAACATCTCGTGAAGTAGGCTCTCCTTGTCGTCATAGTCTTCAAGCTCAATTGCAAAATAGCGTTTCAGCCCTGCGACGTTATAGTAGCCGTTAGCTTCCAGGAATCTCATACGCTCAGGGTAGTTATTTGTTCCTGTCTTGCCGATCTTAACCAGACCTGAAACTGCCGTTGACATTAAGTATATGATTCCTTTGGCCATAAGTTATTCTTACTTTCTACCAGCTTACAACAACCTCTTTAATTGATCCCTGCCATTGAAGAGAGTCGGATTGAGTATCAACTTTTTCTATTATTGTGTTGAGCAAATTATTTAATGCAGTATGGTCGAGTGTGCCTAATTCAATCATATCTCGAGATTTTTTTAGAAATTCTACAAATTCCCCAACTGTCATTGGTATAATTTTTTGCCTTCTGCCCTCAAACTCGTACTTATTGCTTGTCCAGAACTGATTTAACGTATCACGATGAATATAAGGAGCGACGAAAATACAGAAGGCTTCTTTGTCTCCAGCTAATTGATCTTCGAAATCGCGGAGGTGCCGCATAACAGGCTGTCCTTCTGCGTACCACTGATCTCGGCCATTTAGCAGCGTAACTTCTACTGTTAGGCCGAATGATTCATATTCGCACTCTATATCAGAGGTGTTACCTCTAAAACCACTCGGCAATCCATCATCACCTACTTTATAGCTAGGGTCTATTCGGATAGCATCATTTAGAACCATAAGTGCTCTCGATGCGAACCATTCGAAGTCGAGAGAAGGACGTGCTGTAACGGTCTCATATCTGGAATTCATAATGTTTGACAGCTTGTCTATAGCTTCATCTAATGCGTTGAGGTCATGTCTGAGTAGTCGCAACTTTTCAATACGTACTTCATTGATTTTGTCTTTAAGCAACGTAACTTGTTGAGGAAGGGTCTTATTTTCAAGCTCTCTAGTGTCAAAAGTAATGGCTGTTTCTTTTGCTTCAGACTCAAGGACAGACGTAAGGTTTTTGCTAATATTTCGCATGTCCGCCTCATTCTGCCACGGCAAATCATAAGAGAGATCACCTAGATAGGCTAGATAGTCTTCAGCTGTATTGAAGTCTACGGAAGATAGTGAAAGTGTATTTATTATGCTGTTCACTTCCGCTCTCTTATCGGCAGCAATATCTACATACCTGCCGGAACCGCGTAGAGCAATAAGACCTGATATCCTAAAGTACCGTAGTGATGAGTCTGCATAGTCTTTTAGATTACCAGTATGCTTTCTGAGTGTTTCTTCATTCGTGTAGCCGAAGATTGAGATTACCCTTTGCCGGATAAAGCTATTTATAAAATCCCTACGCTCTCTACCGGACATTGACTTGGACCGATTCCTGAATTCAATAATCTGCTCAACTGCGCTGTGAATGCCATTTTGTGTCTGTAGTGATAAGGCGAACAGCCGGTACTCTTCTTTCGATAGTCCGACAGGATCATTACCTAAACTCTGCCACATATTATTTACTTCACGAATGAGATGTAGCACTGCAATAAATGGCTTAATATCAAAACCA
>JALQXV010000106.1 GCA_023263015.1 Candidatus Saccharimonadia bacterium | reverse complement strand
GCTGATACCGCTAACCGTGATGGTCATACCTTCAACTTTAGCTGTTACGCCTTGTGGAAGTTCATAAACCACTTCGTGTGAAAAACCTAAGTTCATCTTAAGCGTGTTGCCAGCTAATGCTACACGAAAGCCAACACCGTTAACTTCAAGCTTTTTTTCGAAGCCCTGAGTTACGCCAACAACCATATTGTTAATAAGTGCACGCATTAAACCGTGGCGAGCACGATTCTCTGCTTCATCATTTACACGAGTAACGAGCAATTCGCTACCTTCTTGAGTTACCGTTACACCAGGCATGGTGAATTGTGTCAATGTACCTTTTGAACCTGCAACGGTAATGTTGTCAGGGTCGACAGTAATTGTCACACCGCTTGGGATTGCAATCGGCAGTTTTCCTATACGACTCATATTTTGTCCTTTTTAATAAACCTTACAAATTAATTCGCCACCGATACGAGTTTTCTTAGCGTCGCCACCAGTCATAACACCCTTAGATGTAGACAAGATAATGATACCTCGACCGCGCTTTACGGTTGGGATTTTATCGGCTGAAACGTATGAACGACGGCCTGGCTTGCTCAAGCGCTGAATTTCGGTAATTCGTGCGTTTGAGTTTGCATCATTGATTGTAATAACCAATGACTTAGCAATGCCTTCGCCTTCTACGGCAACATTGTCGATAAAGTTGTTTGCTTTCAAGAGTTCAGCAACGTTTTCCTTGATCTTTGAGTGAGGCATTTTAACCTCTGTCTTAGATACAGCGATCGCGTTACGAACACGAGTAAGCATATCTGAAATTGGATCTGTACTTACCATAATTACTCCTACCAGCTCGCTTTCGTTACGCCAGGGATTTCGCCCTTAGAAGCGTGTTCACGGAATGAAATACGGCTTAGACCAAACTGACGCATGTAGGCGTGTGGACGACCGGTTTCTGAACAACGATTCTTACGACGTACAGGTGACGAGTTGCGTGGAAGCAGGTGTAGACCATCAAGGTCACCAACTGCCTTTAGCTCAGCTCGTTTTGCTGCGTACTTCTGGATCATTTTGGCGCGTTTAGCATCGCGGGCGATATTAGACTTTCGAGCCATTACTTATTCTCCTTCTCAAACGGCATGCCGAATTTTGTTAATAGTGCTTTTGCATTCTCTGGATTGCCTGCATTGCTAACAAATACGATTTGCATACCATGTGCAGTTGTAGTTTCTTCGAAAGTTAGTTCAGGGAAGATAGACTGTTCAGTCAAACCAACACTGTAGTTGCCTTGCTTGTCAAAAGCCTTAGCAGATACACCGTGGAAGTCACGTAGTCGAGGAAGAACGATATTAATGAAACGATCCATGAATTCGTACATTCGATCGCCACGAAGTGTTACCTTCATGCCAATCTTGTTGCCTTCACGAAGCTTAAAGGTAGCGATGTTAACCTTTGAGTAAGTATTGACTGGTTTCTGACCAGTAATCTTTACTAGGGTGTTTTCTGCTACTTCAAAAAGTTTCTTGTCGTCCTTACCACGACCAAGACCAATATTAAGAACAATCTTTTCTAGCTTAGGAACGTTATGAGCGTTCTTAAGGTCTAGTTCTTTCTTAAGTTCAGCAGCGTACTGTTCAATGTAGAGCTTCTTTAAGCGAGCTACTGAATCAGAAGCTTGTGGAGTTGCTTTTGTTGCGTTAGCCATTATTTAACTTCCTTTCCAGTGCGCTTGTAAACACGTACTTTGTTACCTGCTTTATCGGTTGTGTAACCAACTCGACTTGGTTTTTTGCTAGTTGGCTCAACAAGCGCAACTTTACTCACCCAAATAGGCTTAGTGATTTCAATGATGCCGCCCTGAGGATATTCTTTAAGTGTATTAGGCTTGATAGCTTTTTTAACTACGTTAATACCTTCAACGGTAACTTTATTTTCGGTAGGGTGTGTTGCAACTACCTTACCAGTTTGACCTTTGTACTTACCTGAAAGGACTACAACAGTATCTTCTTTTTTAAGTCGAATTTTGTAAACCATTTAGAGTACCTCCGGTGCAAGGCTGATAATTTTAGCGTAACCCATGTCACGTAGCTCGCGTGGAACTGGTCCAAAGATACGAGTTGCGCGTGGCAGCTTTTCATCGTTAATGATTACGGCAGCGTTGTCATCAAATTTAATTGTTGAGCCATCTGCACGTCGAATCTTATTAGTCGTTCGCACAACTACAGCTCTAACAACTGATTTCTTCTTAACTTGGCCGCTTGGATTAGCTTCTTTGACGGTAGCAGTAATGATGTCGCCTACGCGAGCGTAACGGCGACGAGTACCGCCCAACACACGAATGCAAAGGATTTCCTTGGCACCGCTGTTGTCACAGACAGTCAAGCGTGATTCTTGTTGGATCATTACTTGTCTTCCTCCGTAGCAGCTTGAGCACTGTCGTCAATAACGTTCTTATCATCCTGAGTAAGCGTTGCACGCTGTAAAATTTCTTTTAGAGCGTAGTGCTTACGAGCAGAGATAGGACGAGTTTCAACTATAGAAACTTTATCGCCAACATTACAGTCGTTATTTTCGTCGTGCGCCATAAACTTAGTAGTTACGGTGTACTGCTTTTTATAAATAGGGTGAGTCTTACGTGTGTGGATCGTGATGACGATTGTCTTATTTGGAGCCACTGAAGAGACTACACCAGTTAGGGTTTTAGCCATTAGTTGGTCTCCTTTGCGAGGTTTTCGCTCATAATTGTCAACATTCGAGCAAGGTCTTTGCGCTTACCACGAAGTACACGAACATTCTGAGTTTCACCCATGTGAATGCGTCGGCGCAGTTCAGCAATTTCTTCGCGAAGCGTAGTGATGCTGGTTGCGATTTCCGCGGTCTTCATTTTTCTAATTTCGGTGGTCTTCATTACTGTTCAACCTCCCGTGTAATAAACTTGGTTTTTACTGGAAGCTTGTGAGCTGCCAAGCGCATTGCTTCACGAGCCACTTCTTCAGATACACCCTGCATTTCGAATAAAACGGTACCAGGACGAACCTTAGCAACGAAGAATTCAGGTGAACCCTTACCACCACCCATTTTTAGGCCAAGTGGCTTTCGGGTAACAGGAGTATGTGGGAAAATGCGGATCCAGATCTTACCACCACGCTTAATGTAGCGGGTCATAGCCTGACGAGCAGATTCGATTTGGCGGCTAGTGATTCGTTCGCCGTCCATTGATTGAAGTGCATAGTCACCAAAGGCAATTGTGTTGCCGCTGGTAGCTGGGCCTTTAATGCGACCCTTCATTACACGTCGGTATTTGGTCTTATTAGGAATTAACATTAGAAGTTCTCCCCCTTATAGATCCAAACCTTAACACCGATAATGCCAGCTGGCGTATGCGCACGAGCAGCGTGGTAGTCGATGTTAGCTCGGATTGTGTGAAGTGGCACTGAACCAGCAACTTCTTTTTCACGGCGTGACATTTCAGCACCGTTCAAACGACCTGATACTTCGATACGAATACCAAGAGCACCGGCTCGCATAGTTGCCGCAGATGACTGCTTAATTGCACGACGGAATGAAATACGTCGCTCAAGTTGGTGTGCAATACTTTCGGCAACAAGTTTTGCGTAAAGCTCAGTTTTCTTGATTTCTTCGATGTTAACACGAGTTTGAACACCATAAATCTTTTCAATAGTAGCCTTAAGCTCTTGAGCACCTGAACCGCCGCGACCAATTACAACACCGGCTTTTGCAGTAGTGATTGTAACAGTAACGAGGTTTGGTGAACGCTCGATATCTACTTTATTAATAGCAGCACGTGAACCGAGCTTGTTTGCAATCATGCGACGCACTTTAAGATCTTGAGTAAGATATGAAGCGTAGTCTTTCTTACTTGCAAACCAACGGCTTCGCCAGTCTTTATTGACTTGGAGGCGCATGCTAATTGGATTAACTTTTTGTCCCATTATTTTGCCTCCTTTCCGGCAGTCTTAGTAGCTGGCTTTTTAGCAGCCCGAATTTCACCATCAACCTGCACATAAATGTGACTGGTTTTACGCTGGAATGGTAGCGCACGAC
>JALQXV010000027.1 GCA_023263015.1 Candidatus Saccharimonadia bacterium | reverse complement strand
ACTGATCTAAGTCACGCTGCTCTTTTTGGGTCTGGATATTAAAACCAAGGCGAGCTTCTTTTTGTAGCTTTTCGGCACCAATATTACTCGTCATAATGACTACCGTATTACTAAAGTCGATTGATCGCCCTTTACCATCAGTGAGCTTACCGTCTTCAAGTAGCTGGAGCAGCATGTTAAATACGTCTGGGTGAGCTTTTTCTATTTCATCAAATAGCACCAGACTATACGGCTGACGCCTAATTTTATCTGTTAATTGCCCACCATCATCGTATCCAACATAACCAGCTGGCGCTCCCATTAATCGTGAAACATTGTGGTGCTCGCCAAACTCACTCATATCAATTTTTACAAGAGAGTCGTCGCTACCAAAGAATTCACGAGCTAAGGTTTTAGCAAGTTCAGTTTTACCAACACCAGTTGGTCCTAAGAAAATAAATGAACCAATTGGTCGGCGGTCGTCGCTAATCCCACTACGGTTCCTTCGTACAGCTTTAGCTACGGCTTCGATAGCCTCGGATTGACCAATTATGTGCTTCTTAAGCGTTTTCTCAAGGTTTAATAAGTACTTGGCTTCGGTACGGATAACTTTTTGAACTGGCACGCCAGTAATACGCGCAACCACTGCCGCAACATCATCACTACTAAGTTTAAGCTTCTCGTTATCTTGATACTTAGAATGCAGTTCGGTAATCTTTTGTTGAACTTGGCTAGCTTGCGTTTTGTAACGTGCTGCCGCTTCGTAATCTTCGTTAGCTGCCGCATCCTCAATTCGCACTTGTAGCAAGCGTAATTCTTTTTGAGCTTCACGTAGTTCTGGCGGTGTTTTGCCTTTATCGACTCGTAGGTGAGCAGCTGCTTCGTCTAGCAAATCGATTGCTTTGTCTGGCATATATCGATCATTGATATATCGCTTAGCAAATCGAACCGTGTCTTCTATGACTTCATCGCTAATTTTGACATTATGAAAACCTTCGTAGTGCTTCTTTAGCCCTTTAAGGATCTGAATCGATTCTTGCTCGGTTGCTTCGGGCACTTGGATTGGCTGAAAACGACGTTCAAGCGCGGCATCTTTTTCAATATGCTTGGTGTATTCGTCGGTCGTAGTCGCACCGATTAACTGAATCTTGCCTCGAGCTAGCGCTGGCTTGAGCATGTTGCCTGCATCCAAGGCTCCCTCGGCTGCTCCTGCGCCTACAATTAAATGTAGCTCGTCTACAAATACGATCGTCTTTTTATCATCCTCAAGCTCGCCCATTACTTTTTTCAGGCGTTCTTCAAATTCACCACGATACTTTGTACCTGCAATCATAGCGGCTAGGTCAAGCATTACGATGCGCTTATCCAACAAGCTATCAGGAACATCTTCGGACACAATCCGAGCCGCCAGACCTTCGACAATGGCCGTTTTACCAACACCCGGTTCGCCAATTAGAACTGGGTTGTTTTTAGTGCGTCGACTCAATATTGTTATGGCTCTGCGAATTTGGTTATCGCGACCAACCACTGGATCTAACTTTTTTTTGCGTGCAAGTGCTGTTAAATCAGTTCCAAAGAAATCAAGAGCTGTCTTTTTTTGTTTGCGTCCGCCGGGTTTTTGAGCTTCGGCAATGCCACCACCACTGGCCTGTTGACGGTGTAAAAAGTTGTCGAGTTCACTGACGAGCGTTTCGACTTCCACATTCATATTCTTAAGTAGTTCGGTGGCTCGTGCATTCTTTTGACTTAAGATACTGTAAAGAATATGCTCCGTGCCGCAGAATTCTTGATTAAAATCCTGTGCAATTTCGTACGCCATTCTTAGGGTAAGTTTTGCTACTTCACTTAAACCTTTTGCACCAAGAGCTTGCATTGGACCAGGGGTTACATTTAATGCCAGTTTAGCCTTTTGAAGTGTAACGCCTGCGCCTTCTAGCAGTTTAGCGCCCATAGATGTGTCCTGCGCAAGCACACCAAGTAGTAAGTGTTCAGTACCAACATAGGCACTCCCCGTACTGCGCGCAATCGCGTCTGCATTCCGCAAACTTGCTAATGCATTGTCAGTCAAATGGTTCAAAAATTCCTGAAAATCAGATGAAGATGGGTTCATTGTGAAGTAATCCCCTTTTCTAGCGTTTTTTATATCTCGCTATATCTATGATACCAATTAGCACTCGCATGTCAAGAGTGCTAATTGGTTTATTGACCTGTCTGGACTGACGGGCTTTCCGTACCTGTTATTGCTCCAAAAACCTTATCGCTAATAAACTGACCGGCTTCTGTAACAGGGCACGTAACGATCGTAATGGGGTTACTTAAGCGCGCATCACAGCCATCCGGATCTGGTCCGTCCATTTTATAAACACCGACTGCAGCAACAACGATAGCTCCGCATGAAGCAACTGGGCCCCACCCTCTTTTCTCTCGTCGGTGAGGGAGTTCTTCTAACATGTAATCTACTTTTCTGAGTTTTCTTCGCCGTGCTCTTCAATAGCTTCAAGCAAACTGCTTTCAAGCTGTTCTTTACGCTTTAGCTTTTGGCCACCGAGTGGCTTAGAAGTTGTAACTTCAGCAGTTGATGCAACTTCGGCTTCTGGCACGGTATCGGCAACAATATCAATTTCGTACCCAGTGAGTTTACTTGCAAGACGAACGTTCTGGCCGCTTTTACCAATTGCGATACTAAGTTGATCCTCAGGCACCTGAACAATAGCTTTCTTTGAATCTTCGTCAATACGCACTGCAGTTACCTTGGTTGGGCTCAACGCATTTTCAATGAAAGTCTTGGTATCTTCGTCCCAAACAATAATGTCAATCTTTTCCTGCTCACCAACTTCGCTCATAACAGCGTTAACGCGTGTACCGTGACCACCAACAAAAGTACCAACAGGATCAACACCGGGTACGCTACTTGTTACAGCAATTTTGCTGCGAACACCTGCTTCGCGGGAAATTTCTTTAATAGCGACTGCACCGCTTTCCATTTCAGGCACTTCTGCGCGGAAGAGCCATTCCATAAATTCAGTTGAACCACGAGAAACAACAAGTTGCGGACCGCGAAAGCCACGTTCTACATCTTTAAGATAAACTTTAAGCCGCTGACCTGGGTGGTAACGCTCGCCTTGGATCTGTTCACTGGCTGGCATAATAGCTTGTGCTTTACCAAGTTCAAATCTAACAATACGTCCTTCAACACGAGACACAATACCATTTACAACCGTGCCGATCTTGTCTTGGAATTCGTTCATAATAATTTCACGTTCTGCTTCACGAAGACGTTGCAAAATAACTTGCTTGGCTGTTTGAGCAGCGACGCGCCCAAAAGTATCAGCTTTTTCCTTGAACTCAATAAAGTCACCAAGTTCAGCATTTTTTTTAACTACTTGTGCTTCAGAAAGTGTAAGTTCAAATCGCTCATCACCAACTTTTTCTACGACTTCTTTGCTGATATATACATCGATATCGCCGCTTTCAAGATTGATGTTTACACGAACTTCCTGTTCACGGTCTCCAAAATCTTTACGGTATGCTGCAGCGAGCGCTTGCTCTACTACTTCTTTTACAGAATCCTCTGGCAAGTTCTTTTCTTCGGCAATTGTTTTAATAACAAGGCCAAGTTGTTTTATATCTAAGTCCATTATTTTTCTCCTTTTAACTCGGTTAGTACATTAGTTTCTGTGTTCAATAATGAAAAAAGTCGACCACAGCGGCCGACCAACATTTCTATAATATAGTAATTTATCTTTTTGGTCAATCAGAGCGAGACTAAACGACTTCTCTCATCTCGGTAGATGGTCGACCTTCGAGCGGCAAGTTAGACAGCAACCGACCTTCGTGCAGCAGCTTTACATAGTACGTGCCAGCTTGCGGGAATATTAAATCCTTAATCTCTACACCTGCATAAATCACTCCGTTCTTTGGAACTGGATTCTGCGGCAAGTTAAAGTCAACGCCCCATACCGGCTTATTGTCATGTTCTATCTCTATTCGTAGCTTAAGCTCGTTTTGAGCAGTAACTTCCTTTTTTAAACGCAACTTTGCAAACACCAAAAACGGCATCACTTGCGATGGATACTTCGTGGAAAATACGGTGTCGAGTACACCTGAATATGTAAAGCCCGTTTGACCCTCTTGAACGTCTCGACAAAATATTACGTGTTCCGCATTAAACATACCTACTAGTATACGCTTGATCACGAATACTTAAAGACTGTCATCAACTGATCCTAGGTTGACTGAATTCAAATAATCTACTTTAGTAATTACTTATGATTCCTCAACTCCGCGACAAAATTATACTACCAAGCGTTGCTGGCTTTAATGAGCAGTACGAAGGGAGTAATCCGGTGGGCAGCGTTGAAGGAAAATTTATACGTATTGGTAAGCTCGTTTTATTTGCTAAGTACCGTGACTACATGTTGGATGAACGTGAATACAGCCCTGAACTACTTCATGCCAGTCTAGCCTTATGCGCATTTAGAAAACCAGAAC
>JALQXV010000104.1 GCA_023263015.1 Candidatus Saccharimonadia bacterium | reverse complement strand
GTCAGCTGCGCCAAGTATTAAGTCGCTCCCCACCCCGCTAGCTGTAAACGATAATTGACCGTTATTAGAAATCGATGGCAATGATACACCATTGCTAAAAGTCCAGTTGCCTGCAATTGTTTCGTTTTGACCACTTCTTGTGATTCCTGAACTTGCATAGTCTATTGCTATTGTTGATTGGCCGCCCAAGCTAGCTACCGAAAAGTCGCTCCCCGCATAGTCGATCGTATTAACGTCGGATGCAATAACTGTTCCGTTTTCGGCAAGCGTAATCGCGTTGATGCCAGTTGAGTCAGTATCGCACTGCCACTCAGAACCGTTCCATTTAAGTAGCTGATTTACGCTACATCCACCAAGCAAGCGAAGGCCATCCGCAGCAATTTCCAGCCCAGAGTTTGAACTCGTAGTAGCGGTAGATCCAAACGTCGTCACGTCCAATGAAATTACTGCGTCTGCAGACTCGGCTCCAGAGCCCGAAACATACAGTCCATTGCCCGTTGTAATTGTTGCAATATAGTTTCCGGCGGTATCACTGCCTAGCAAAACGGCATCGCTTCCAATCGTAAATCCGGTAGAAAATGTACCATTTACATCACCTAAAGCCGGCGATTCGTTAAGATTAACATAGGTTGGGTCAAGAGTTGTAGTGAAGTTTGATGTTTGCAATACATCATTACTTAGAGTAATTCTTACATCGCCATTACCAAGATCAGTCACTACGAATTCACTTGATGAATTAAGACTTGGACCAAAGTTTAAATTAACAACATTATTAACCAAAGTGGAACCATCCGTACTTTGGATTCCCATTGATCCACCCGAACCGGCCACGCCCTGTATGCCCTGAATTCCCTGAATACCTTGTGCGCCAGTAGCGCCAGTAGCGCCAGTTGCACCAACTGCGCCCTGGGCCCCTTGCGGACCAGTTGCTCCTTGAGCGCCGTCCATGCCAGGGATGCCTTGAGAGCCCTGCAAACCTTGAGCTCCGATTGGACCCACTGCTCCAGCTGGACCGACTGGGCCTACAGAACCTTGTGGGCCGGCTATAGAGCCACCTGTGCTACCTGCTCCGGTCTTACTTTGAATCATTGCAGCCAAAGCTGGAGAGAGATTGCTAAGCTGGATAGTATTATCTGCAAGCTGCTTTGATGTTATGGATTTATCGGATATAGAGGCACCATTTATAGGCAAAATAGCCAGATCACCATTGCCGGTGCCTGGCTTATAGCCGTTTACAGCATTACTATTAGCTGCTTGCTGAGCTTCCGTGATTGCACGCTGTTCTGTCTTAACCTTTTCAGCGGTTTGCGGACTAACGGTACCTACAATACCCATAGCAGGCTGCGTAATAGGCTGACTTAGACGTGACAATAGACTGCGTTCACCCCCATCATTGTTTTTAGCAGACATAAACTGTGCAGCTTGGTCAGGGAATGTCATTATGTAGCCAACTGTAAATAATATAAGAACCGCAAACGCAGCAGCACTAAAGGCCATGACACGCGGCACTTTATAATGATGAATTGGCTTTTTAGGTTTGAGCTTTTTTGCTACGTGCTTATGCGTGTCAGGCAATTTAAAATTATTAGAACTAACCGATGGACTCGTCTGAACCTTATCAGCCATGACCGTGATAGGTTCTGCATAGTTGGTTTCGGTGACATCTTGATTAAGATAATCATCGATACTTGCCTGCGTGTACACACGGTGACCTTTAGATGTTCGCTCAGGAACAAGTTCTCCTGAGTTTTCAAGACGTCGTACTGTAGAGACAGAAACTCCTAACTGCTTAGCAACCTCAGATGTTGATAGAGTTTGCATAGAACGAAGCTCTTCAAGTTCATCAACAGGAAAGAACCTATTCTTACCATCAAGACGTTCTGCTGTTATCTTCCCAGCTTTTTCCCAGCGTCGAACAGTATCGATAGAAACCTCAAGAATATCAGCAGCCTCGCCGACTGTGACGTACTCCCTGTATGTTTCCTCTTCAGTAGTGTGTTTACCCATGTCTACTTTTTGTATTCAGTATTAGCTTCATCTCTGTTTTGAAAGCTTATGCCTATTCTAACCATAAGTGGTAACTTATGCAATACCTTTCGTACTATTTAAGTGTTCAGAAAGATATATGCATTATGTACCCAACACCTTAAAGCATAATAGGCATAAGCTATCAATAGGTGTTAATTATAATTCTACTGAATATAGAAATAGCTCATTGTCACTTAGTAAATGCAGGATAGTACTACAATAAAATACAATATGGGCAAGAGCTGCCAGAACAGATTAAAAATTGCGCATCATACCGAATCTTTATGTATACCTCTGTTATTATAAAAACATATTATACAATATGTTTGTTTTGCAAATATATCACACTAGTTAATTGCTACTAAGTATAGATACCATATGAGGTATACTCTTTAAATTAAAATGCGGCAAAGAAAAAAGCTCTCATTTCTGAGAGCTTTAATCATAAAACGGCACCGTGCTATCTTCCCAGGGTTAAAACCCAAGTATTGTAACCGCTACGAGGCTTAACTGCTGTGTTCGGAATGGGAACAGGTGTTTCCCTCTCGCTATGGGCACCAACCCCAGTTTTACTACCTGGGTAAAAACAGGGATGATGTCCATTGAAAGCACGATAAAGATGTTAACAAACGTGTGTTGCTATACACAAA
>JALQXV010000082.1 GCA_023263015.1 Candidatus Saccharimonadia bacterium | reverse complement strand
ATCTACAAGCCGTGGCTCGACGCTCAGTTCGTCGCCGAGCTCGGCGGTCGCACCGAGATGAGCCAGTGGCTCACCGAGCGCGGACTGCCCTACCGCGACAGCCAGGAGAAGGCCTACTCGACCGACGCCAACATCTGGGGCGCGACGCACGAGGCCAAGACGCTCGAGCACCTCGACGTCTCGCTCGAGACCGTCGAGCCGATCATGGGCGTCAAGTTCTGGGAGCTGAGTGTCGATTACGTCGCGTACTTTAGCGCCGCTTTTACTAAGATTTACAAGCTGTACGTCACGGCCATTTTCGTTCATACCTTGCTGAATTACGCCAGGATAACTGCGGCTTGGATGAGTCGCACCAACACCTTGGGCAGCCGAGTCACCTAACGCAAAGTAGATCGGCTTAGTAACAACAACTTTTTCGTTATTACGGAGCCAGTAATTCTTATAGCGTGCTAGCTGAGTGTACATGTCGATAAGACTTAGTAGATACGCAGCAATGGCTACGATTAATATGATGATGAATATTTTCATAGGTTTACGAACTTGCAAGGTGACTCACTATTATTTTAGCTTTGGCCGCACCAACAACGGCGGCAATATCGTCTTCGGTTGCCTCGATAACTCCTTTAGTACTGCCGAATGTGCGCTGTAGTTGCTTGCGCGTTTGCGGACCAATACCTGGGATGTCTTCGAGCGGGTTAGTTTTTTGGCGTGCACGCTTAAGTACACTATGATAGCTTACCGCAAAACGGTGGCTTTCGTCGCGTACTCGCATAAGTAGCTTGAGCGCTTCATCGCTATGTCGTAGCACTATAACGTTAAAGTTTATAATCTTTGTGTCGTCACTTGGGTCAATCTCTGGCAAGATAATCTCTTCGTAGCGCTTTGCTAGGCCAATCATTGGCACGCTGTGCCCCGCCTTCTTCATAGCACCATATGCGGCACCCACCTGACCCTTGCCGCCGTCTATTAGGAATAAACTTGGCAGTCCCCATTGTTTAACGTTCTTTTCGCTTAAACGACGCGTAATAGCTTCGTCCATATGCCCAAAATCGTTATTACCAGGCAAGCGCATTTTAAATTTGCGGTATTGGCTTTTGTCTGGGACACCACCTACAAATACAACCATGCTCGCTACGTTGTCTGTGCCGCTCATATGACTAATGTCAAAGCCCTCAATCCGACGAGGCGGTTTTTCTAGACTAAGCGTTTCGGCTAGGCGCATGAGTCCAACATCTTTACTGATGTCATGGATTTCGCGGTCGCCAAAAATAATTTGTTTTTCTAGCGTCTTAAGTCCGTGTAGTTTGTTGCGTAATGCGGCGGCTTGCTCAAATTCGTGTGCTTTAGCAGTTGCATTCATTTGTTTTTCAAGTTCCGTAATTAGCTTCTTGCGACTACCTCGTAAGTACATCATTAATTGTCGTAATGTTTTACGATAATCTTCTAAGCTTGTCACCCCGCCTTCGAGCCCTGGGCATAAGCCAAGCTGAACCTGCAAACATGATCGAGTAGGAATATTCGTCCCCGTGTGAGTTGAGTAAGGAAAAATCTTGCGTAAATACTTTAGGGCCGTTGAGATACCATGCTTGCTAATATACGGTCCAAAATATTCTGCTCCATCATCTAGCGGCCGTCTTGTGTAACTAATTGTTGGATGGTTACTCTTAATGTCGATACGGACATAAGTAAAGCTTTTATCGTCACGCAGTAAAATATTGTAGCGAGGCATATAGCGCCGTACCATTTCGGCTTCTAAAAACAGTGCGTCCAGCTCGGTTTCTACGATTAACCAATCTGTATCAACAATTTCTTTTACCAAGGCGTCTGTTTTTGGGTCACGATTACGGCTTTTTTGAAAGTAGTGCCGGACTCGATTTCGTAAGTTAGCGGCTTTGCCAATATATATAGTCTCGCCAGCAGCGTCTTTATGAAAGTAAACACCTGGACTAGTCGGTAGTTCTTTAAGTTTGGCTTCGAGTTGCGTATTCACTACTTACTATTATACGCAACTAGTCTACTTGCGGCTGCTGGTTCGTAAGCCAAACTTCTTAAAAAAGCCAAGTGATTCATCTTTGTCACGAATATCGATAATGTTAATGGCGTTATTGTCATTCTTATCGAGCACGTAGTAAATTCGCATTTTTGAAGCAACCTTAGACTTTAGGTCGACGCCAATTGCCTGATCAGGACGGAAGCGATAAACTCGGTGAGCTATTTGACCTTCTTCGGCAGCAAATTTCAGTTTTACATCGGTTAAGATTTTAATGCAGCGTCGCTGCGTGCTACCTAAGTCAACAACCTTAAGGAACGTAATGGCACTCTTAATAGCAGTTTCTAGCTCACCGTTTTCGTGACCGTTAGTGTAATCTGCGACCATCGCTTTAAATTCATCAGAATCTTCGTCGTAGACACTGCCGTGTTTGGTACGGAATTTAACCTCACGAAGCGGCTCTCTTTCTGCCAATGGGACATCTCGCTCAACCGACTTAACTGCAGTCTTGCCCATCGATCGCTTAGAGCCACTGGTTCGTTTGCGGCGCTGTTCAGCACTTCGCTGGACTTCTTCAAGCTTTGTTAAGCGCTTTGGAGCTTTAGTAAATTCTGGATGGCGATGCAAAAAGCGTTCTAACGACTTTTCATCACTTCCTTCAAGAATGTAGCCACGAGAGTATAAATATTCTATTGTCGACTGACGCTCACGCAGTAAATTTTGTTCGAGCTGATCTTTACGTGCATCGAACAACTTTCGAGCTTCTTGTGGCCAATTTTGCACGGCATCAGGTTGGCATAATCTGTTGATTATTGTTAATTCGTCACCTGAGCTGGCACTCATTAGACGAGCTAGCTCAATCATCTTACGTACTTCATAGCTACCAGATTCGTCATCACCTAAGACTTCACTATTAGCAACCAATATTTCTTGGGCGATCTGAAAGTCAAACTCGCCGTCCACTAATTCGTGCTGCAAGCGGAGGTACAAATCCTCGCTTTCGAACTGACTTCCAGCTGCAATCAGCTGTTTAAGCAAGTGGTGATCAATGCTTGTGCCGATTTTATTGTGATGCTCCGCAAGAGCTTTTGTTAGCGCATACGCTGATGAGCTATCGGTGATCATATACTCTACAAACTTTATGACGTCGCTGGCACGCTGCTCAATAATCCGTGAACCACCATCTATCTTGGCAATACCGTCTGCAAGCTGGTCGGCCTTAACTAGTTCATGTTCTTCGGTTAAATATGCAACGAACTCTTCAGGTATTTCGCAGTCAACTTGCTGTTCGTAGAGGCTCGTAACGATTCTGCTCAGTTCTGCGGCTGGCTTAGGAGAATAGTTGCGATCCTCAATGCTTCTTCGAATTTGACTCGGGGTCAATTCACTTTCGTAATTTTCATTTAACTCATCTCGAATAATGCCCAATAGTGGACGCACCTTGTCAATTATGGCTGCAGTCTCGTATTTAGGGGCTTGTTCAAGCTCGGGCAGATGGATCTGCGGTTCAACTTCACCAGACATACTTAATATAATTATACAATATTAAGTACTTAATATCAAAAATATGTCTAAGCTTTGACAGTCTGATGGACTTCGGCGTCGCAAAGAGTTTTATTGTCGATACAATTTTCGCAAATTAACACTAAGCGATTGCACGACACATCGGCGCAATTTTCGTAGTTACTTGTTTTGCCTTGGCAGTGAATACAGATTCCAATGTCCTTTGAATTTTCAGAAAATCGATGGCTCATTCGGTCGTCAAATATATGCAACGAACCTTCCCATAAACCGTCGTCGCCGTATTTTTCACCGTATTTCACAATGCCGCCATCAATTTGGTAAACCTCTTCGAATCCACGATTTTTCATAAGCACACTAAGTGCTTCACAACGAATGCCGCCAGTACAGTACGTAACAATCGGCTTGTCTTTGATGTCGTCGTACTTACCGCTTTCAAGTTCAGTCACAAAGTCACGAGTAGTCTTAGTATCTGGCACTACGGCGTCTTTAAATTTACCAACTGCCGCCTCATAGGCATTACGGCCGTCAAAAAACACTACATCATCGCCACGTTCTTCTACTAGCTTGTGAACTTGCTCGGGTTTAAGGTGTTTGCCACCGCCGACTACACCTTTTTCATCAACCTTAATTTCGTCTGGACGATCAAACGCCACTAGTTCTGGCTTTACTTTGATGCTTAAGCGCGGAAAATCCTTACCGGTGCCTTCACTCCATTTGTAAGTTATCCCCTTAAAAATGACCGAGCGATTCATCTCGGCTTTATACTGACGCAGACTCTTTAGTTCACCGCCAAGCGTTCCGTTGATGCCATGTTTACTAACAATAATACGACCAGTCAGCTGCAGACGGCTACAAAGTTCTTTTTGCCAGCGCATAGTCATTTCGGGATCAGCTACAGGCACAAACTTGTAGTACAAAATTACTTTGTTCATTACAGATATTATACCAGATTTAGCTAAATTGTGTTAGCCGCTACATTTTTAGAAAATCATACAATTTTTAAGAAAATATTTGCATTAACAGTTTTCATAGTGATATAATTACGACAACAATTATAAAATAAAGGAAAGGGCTAGCAAAAAACATGATGAAGATCGAACTAATTACCGGATATACGCAGGCCTTTTCTGGCATTCGCTAGTCACTCTTACAAAAATTTTACAAATTACAGAACAATATCGACCATGAGGAAGGTCGTCGCATGAATTTACCTAACAAACCCGACGAAGCACGCTTCAAAGCTGCCTATCGTCTAGCAACCAAACATTACATTACCGAAACACTCCGTCTCTGGAAGTTGAGCGTCCCTGGACTTTTACTCCCTGCTATCGGTTCAATTTTTGTATTTTATATTCCAGCCATCTTTCTTTCTGAAATAGTTAAGCGCGGAACCTCAGACGGCGGCACCACACTACTAAATGTACTGCCCCTCATCGGTTTATTCGCTGGGTCTTGGTTTTTGGGTGAAATGATGTGGCGACTCGGTATGCATTTTGCAATTAAATTTCAGGTTCGTGGCGTTGAAAATTTATACCGAGTTGGCCTAGCTCGCTTGCTCGATCATGACCTGCGATTTTTCCATGACAATTTTGCCGGCTCGTTAACAAAACGCACATTAGCCTACGCCAACCGTTACGTTGATGTGCTCGACACTATGCTGTTTAATGTGTTTGCAAATATAATTCCGGTTATTTTTGCCGCTATCGTATTGGCTACGTACTCGGGCTGGCTTTCATTGCTGCTAATTGGAACATTAACGGTATCGACACTTATTGTTTTGCCACTTATTAAGAAGCGACGAGTCCTTGTTACCGAGCGTGAGACTGCCTCAACCGTTTCATCTGGACATATTGCCGACGTCTACGGCAATATTGATGCAGTTCGTGCCCACGCCTCTGAAAAACGCGAACAAGCTCGACACATGTTCTTTGTCCGCGATCTTACCAAAAAGATGGCCGCTTCGTGGAACTTCCAAAACAAAAAAATTGACATGGTTATTTCGCCTATTTATGTAGCCATCAACGCGTCCGGTTTAATTTTAAGTGTGTACCTAGCGCAAAAAGGACAAATTGATTACGCTGCCGTAATTGTGGTTTATACATTCTTTGCTCGTGTAACCAACTTTATGTGGGAATTTAATGGTATTTACCGTCGACTCGAAACTTCTTTAAGTGATGCCGCTCAATACACCGAGCTAATTCTTGACCAGCCAACTATTAACGACCCCGCTAATCCAGTTGAAATTGACAAGCCAAAAGGTAGCCTAGCGTTCAACAAAGTTACATTTGCCTATGAAGATAATGGCAAAACCCTATTTAAGGATTTTGATCTACATATTAAATCCGGTGAAAAAATAGGTCTTGTTGGTCGCAGCGGTGGTGGTAAAACCAGCATCACTAAGCTCCTGCTCCGTTTTGTAGACATTAATAAGGGTTCGCTACAAATTGATGGTGTTGATATTCGCGATATGTCTCAAGAGTACTTGCGATCACTCATTTCATACGTACCGCAAGATCCAGCCATGTTCCACCGAACGATTGCCGAAAACATTGCCTACGGCAAGCCCGACGCTGATCACGATGAAATCGTGGCTGCTGCCAAAAAAGCTCATGCCCACGAGTTTATTAAAGACCTGCCAGACGGCTACGAAACATTGGTTGGTGAGCGCGGTATTAAGCTTTCGGGTGGTCAGAGGCAACGTGTAGCAATTGCTCGTGCCATGCTAAAGAACGCACCAATTCTATTGCTTGATGAAGCGACTAGTGCACTCGACAGCGAATCAGAGAAATTGATTCAGGATGCGCTGTGGAAACTAATGGACAAAAAGACTGCTATCGTAATTGCCCACCGTTTGAGTACAATTCAAAAGATGGATCGAATCATTGTCTTAGATAAAGGTCAGATCGCCGAGCAAGGTACTCACCCTCAACTTGTAAAGCGCAAAAAAGGTATTTACTCACAGCTCTGGAGCCATCAGTCTGGCGGATTCATAGAGGATTAATATGCTGATATCAAAAGAACGCCTCGAAGTCGCTACAAACACATTTAGCGTCGGCAAGCGCATTCTTAGAACAGCCCTCAAAGTTCGCCCGTGGGCAGTTATTCTACACCTAGCTGGTGGACTAATCGAAACGGGCGCATCGATCCTAACAATCTTTGCCTCTGCAAAATTGGCTGGCTTGTTGGCTGCCTACGTTACTACTGGCGCTTCTGATGGCATTTGGTTCTGGCTTTATGTCGACATTGCTGCCGCCATATTGACCGGTGTTGGATTTTGGATGATGCGCTACGCTGACCGCCTGCTTTATTTCAGTATGAATCGGTGGGCGGTTAGCGCCTTCCTTAATGCTATGAACACGCTCGATATTGGGGATTTTTATGATGACCAAATTCGGACCGATATTAATAAGGCCGAGCATGGCTACCATTGGCAAATCCCCAATCTCTCTTATATGTACCTCGAGTTGCTCTATGGACTTTTTAGATTTACGGCTATGTCATTAGTAGTAGCCCAAATTAACCCATGGCTAATTATAGCGATTGCTATTTTTCTACTACCTACCTTACTCAGTGATGCCCGAATTGCTAAGATCCAGTGGATTGTTTGGGGCGACAAAGGTGATAACCGCCACGTGTTTGGCACGCTCAGCGAAATGCTTGCTAAGCCCAAGAAGCAGATGGAACTCCGCAGTATGCAAGCTCAAGCTTATGCTCAAGATCGAGTTACCAAGATTAACAAAGAATTTTATAAGCAGCAGGAAAAACAGTTTAGAAGCGCTAGCCGATTAAGTTTTGGCGCCAAAGTACTGGAAGTTGGTGGCGTAGCTGTTGGCTCAGTTATTCTACTTAAGCAGTTCTTGTCTAATACAATCAGCCTCGAACGGTACTTCTTCTTATCTGGTGCTTTACTACGAATTGGCGGTGCTCTCAATGCTATCTTTGGAACGCTATCTAGGATGCAAGAAGGTGTGCTATTCGCCCGTGATTTTTATCGCCTAATGGATGTTAAGGGCGCTATTGTCGATACACCTAATGCAAAAGCACTTAATACCACTAAACCACCCTCAATCGAGTTTAAGTCGGTAAGCTTTACCTATCCTGGACAAACTCAACCAACATTTACAAATCTTAACTTGATAATCGAGCCGAGTGAGCACGTTGCACTGGTTGGTGAAAATGGTGCCGGTAAATCAACTCTTATAAAGCTCTTGTTGCGCTTTTATCAACCAGATTCTGGCGTGATTTTGATCAACGGTCAAGATTTGCAAACTATTGCAATTGATTCGTGGTACACCCAGTTAGCTACCCTATTTCAAGAATTTAACGAGTACCCCTTCCCGATTGATGAAAATATCTACATCGGCCGCCCTGATTCTAAGCCTGATCAGAAGAAACTTCATGAGGCTGCTAAATTTGGCGGCGTTGATGACTTGATCAAAGACTATAAGCACGGCTGGGAGACCGTGCTTGATGCCAGCTTTAAAAAGGGCGTTGAGCCAAGTGGCGGCCAGTGGCAGCGTGTAGCGTTAGCGCGCGCCTTTTATAGAGACGCTAACTTGCTTATATTAGATGAGCCCACGTCTGCAATTGATGCTAAAGCCGAGTACGACATTTTTAATAATATCTTTAAGCATTACAAGAACCGATCTGCGTTAATTATTAGCCACCGTTTTAGTACCGTACGACGTGCCGACCGAATCATAGTGCTAGAACATGGCAAAATTGTTGAGCAAGGCAGTCATAAAGAACTAATGAACAACAAGAACTTGTATTTTGACCTATTTACAAAGCAAGCAGAGGGCTACCAAGCGTAACCCTCTGCGTTTGTTTATGAATCTAACTTAGACTATTTGTCTGCTTCGGTAGCTTCTTCTGATTCTTCAGCTGCAGGCTCAGCAGAGGCTTCAGTATCTGCTTCTGGAGTATCTGCATCAGCTGCAAGTTCCGCGGCGGCAGCATCAGCTTCTGCAATTTGGTCTTTAGGTGTTTCAACGGTTGCAACCGTTGTTTCTGGGTCAGTTAAAATGGTCACGCCTGATGGAGCTTTAATGTCTGCGACCGTTACGCTATCACCAGCTTCTGTAAGAACGGTTGCGTCAATGTCTAATGCATCAACTAGGTCACGTGGTAATGCTTCAACTTCAACTTCGTTGAGGCTTTGGAGTACAAGCAAGCTTGCCTTTTCAGCTGGAATTTCGTCGCCTACTAAGTTAACTGGAACTTCGGCTTTAACTTTTTCGTTTGCTTTAACTGACTGAAATACAGTGTGATATGCAAGATTAGTTGCTGGCTTAAATGTAACGTCTTTAATCATGGTTGAGTACTTTTTGCCATCGACGGTTAGTTCGACTACGTGGTGTTTACCAGCAGCCGAGTAAGCCTTTTTAAGTTCTTTTTCTTCAACAGATACGTGAATTGATGCTTTACCATGGTCATGAATGACAGCAGGTGTTTGACCTTCAGCGCGAAGTGCGTGCACTTTTTTGCCTAATACCTCGCGTTTGGTTGCAGTCAATGTGATAGTTTCGTTACTCATATTACCCTCCGTAAAACTAAGAAAATTCTGTAATGTATTGTTTATTATAGCATAAAATCAGGGGTGGATCGATTTTGACACTAAAAATATTAGTAATTGCTATCATCCGCGTTAGCGATATACTAGATAAGTCATATGGGAATTTTAGATCCAGAAACCATTATTACTTCGGGCGGTCTTGCCCTTATAGCGTTTATTGTTTTTGCAGAATCTGGCCTACTTTTTGGCTTTTTCTTTCCAGGCGATACACTACTGTTCTTAGCAGGCACACTAGCTGCGCAGGGCCAATTTAACATTGTCCTTGCAATTGTGATTATTACTATTTCAGCAGCTCTTGGCGGCAATGTAGGCTATGTGATTGGCAAAAGAACCGGTAAACGCATATTTAAGAAAAAAGACGGTCTGCTGTTCCGTCATGAATACATTGAGCACGCCGAACGATTTTACGAAAAACATGGCGGCAAGACAGTCATGCTCGCCCGTTTTATCCCAGTTGGCCGTACGTTTGCGCCAATAGTTGCCGGCATGGGCAACATGGACCAGAAGCGCTTCAATTTTTATAACATCGTGGGTAGTATTGTTTGGGGTGTAGGGGTAACACTAGCAGGCTACATCGTTGCAAAAGTTTTAGGCGAGCATGTTCCAGATATTGATAAATTTATACTGCCAGTTGTGGCCGTAGTTACTCTGTTCACCTTTGCCTCACCACTCATCCACATCGCAAAAGATCCTAAATCACGCGCATTGTTTGTTAAAAAACTTAAGCGCCTGTTTAACCGATAACTTGACGACTTAAACTTATAAAGCCAAATGCCACAGCTTGTGGACGGGTTATTTCTACAGGCAGCTCGTCACGGGTGTCCACCGACTGACTGAGCATTAGTTTAAACAAACGGCGCTGCTGATGGGGCGAACCAATATGAGCAAACAACGAGTGTTGTACCGGCACGCCATGCATTTCGATTAGCTTGCTGGCCTCGGGTACCCATAGCCGTTCGCGCTCTGGATCACTCTCGCCATGATCGGTTAATACGACTGAATCAGCAACCATAACTACTCCGAGCTTGGCATATTCCAAGTCAGAAATACCGTGCTGCTCTTCATCGAGTGGTAACGGGGTCTGATACTGTAGCGCAAGCTGTAACTCTGCACACTTCTCTGCACCAAGCAAAGCTAGTCGTTCAAGCGTTTCTTCTTTAGTAATGTTAAACATTTGAGCCTCCCGCCATGGAATGCTAGCTATTTCTACAGCATGCCCTTTAAGAATCGACCAGTGTGGCTGTCTTTGGCTTTTGCAACTTGTTCTGGGGTGCCGATTGCAACTACCTGACCACCGCCAGAGCCACCTTCTGGACCCATGTCGATAATGTGATCGGCCGATTTAATGACATCTAAGTTATGCTCGATAACCACCATACTATTGCCGGTATCTACGAGTTTATGTAAAACGTGCAGCAGTTTATCAACATCAGCCATGTGTAGTCCGGTTGTTGGCTCGTCGAGAATATACAGTGTTTTGCCAGTTGGTCGGCGTGAAAGTTCGGTTGCTAGCTTAATACGCTGCGCTTCTCCGCCCGACAGTGTAGTTGCAGACTGACCAAGCGCGATATAGTTTAATCCAACATCAACAAGTGTCTGGAGCTTACGAGCAATAGACGGAATGTTTTCAAAAAATTCCAAGGCTTCTTCGGTTGTCATAGCAAGCACATCGCTAATACTTTTGCCCTTGTATAGAATTTCGAGTGCCTCACGGTTGTAGCGTTTACCCTTACAGACTTCGCAGGTCACATATACATCTGGCAAGAAGTGCATTTCGATCTTGATAATACCGTCACCGGCACAGTTTTCGCAGCGGCCACCTTTAACGTTAAAGCTAAATCGTCCGGCACTGTAGCCTCGCAGTTTTGCTTCTGGTAAGCCCGCAAACAGTTCACGAATAGGAGTAAATAACCCTGTGTACGTGGCAGGGTTACTGCGAGGAGTGCGCCCAATAGCCGACTGGTCAATTACAATTACTTTATCCAATTCTTTAATGCCTTGGATTTCATCATGGCGACCTGGCACTGTTTGTGAGCGCATTAAGCGAGCTTGCAGTTCTTTAGCTAGAATATCATTTACTAAACTAGACTTACCCGAACCTGACACACCACTAACTACAACCAGCTGACCAAGTGGGAAGTTGACGGTTACGTCACGTAGGTTATTCTCTCGTGCATTTACAATTGTAAGTTTTTTACCATTCCCTTTGCGACGTTTTTTAGGTACGGCAATCTTCTTTTTGCCACTTAAGTAATCGCCTGTAATACTGTTTGGATTTTTAGCAATTTCATCAGGAGTACCTTCGGCAGTAATATGACCACCATGGACACCAGCGCCTGGGCCAACATCAAGCACGTGGTCGGCTACCCGAATGGTATCTTCATCGTGCTCCACCACCAACACACTGTTGCCAAGGTCTCGCAAGCGCATAAGCGTAGCAATTAGTCGTTCGTTGTCACGTTGGTGCAAACCGATGCTTGGTTCATCTAGTACGTACAGTACACCTTGCAGGCCACTACCAATTTGAGTTGCTAAGCGAATACGCTGCGCTTCTCCACCCGACAAGCTAGCTGCACTGCGAAGCAAGTTTAGGTAGTTCAAGCCAACGTCTTTTAAGAAAGTCAGTCGAGCACAGATCTCTTTAAGAACCTGTTTTGCAATAAACTGCTCGTTATCCGACAAGTCCATGCTATTAAAGAAGTCTACCGCTTGATCAATTGAAAGTTCACAGATTTCCATGATCGACTGACCATGCACTGTAATTGCTAGAACTTCTGGTCGCAAACGACGCCCTTTACAGGCGTGACACGGTCGTTCTTGCATAAAGCGTTCGATATCTCGACGCATAAAATCACTATCGGTTTCCTTATGGCGACGCTCAAGATTAGGAATAACACCCTCGTACGTTGTGTCGAACGAGCGGCCGGAGCCAAGCTTTACTCGATACGTTTCGTTATCCGTGCCATACAAAATACGCTCTAGATCTTCTGGCTTTAATTCGCCGGTTGGTACGTGTAACGAAAACTTGTATTTTTCAGCAACCGCCTGCATTTTTTTCATGTACCACGCATCGGCGTTAACACGGTTAAATGGTCGAATTGCACCTTCGGCAATCGTTAGGCGTCCGTTTGGTATTACAAGATCAGGATCAACCTCTAAGCGACTTCCGAGGCCGGTACACACTGGGCACGCACCATGTGGACTATTAAAGCTAAAGGTACGTGGTTCAAGTTCTGGGATACTAACGTCTGGATGGTCAATACATGCATATTGCAGGCTGTATAGGTGCTCTTCTTTTGAATCAGCATTAACAATCAAAAGCTTGCCCTCGGCAATATCAAGCGCCTGCTCAATACTTTGCACAACGCGACCACGACTATCTTCATCGTTAACTACGCGGTCTACCACAATTTCAATGGTGTGCTTGTACTTCTTATCAAGCTCAGGCCATTCATCGAGCGAATAAACCACCCCGTCAACACGAGCACGCACAAAACCAAGTCGCTGGTATTGCTCTGGAATGTGCTCAAACTGGCCTTTTTTGTCATTCACAACTGGTGCTAGCACCATCATGCGGGCACCAACGTTACGACCAGTAACCTTATCTACAATGGCGTTAGGTGTTTGACGTGTTACTGCCTTACCACAAACTGGACAGTGCGGTACGCCGATGCGGGCATACAATAAGCGCAGATAATCATAAATTTCGGTTACAGTTGCAACCGTACTACGTGGGTTGCGGCTGGTAGACTTTTGATCGATCGAGATTGCCGGACTTAAGCCATCGATTTGATCAACGTCGGGCTTTTCCATGAGTCCTAAGAATTGACGAGCATAGGCGCTTAAACTTTCGACATAGCGACGCTGGCCTTCGGCATAAATCGTGTCAAAGGCTAAGCTTGATTTACCCGATCCGCTCAAGCCAGTAATTACTACCAACTTACCGCGAGGTATATCGACTGAAACATCTTTTAAGTTGTGTTCGCGAGCTCCGCGAATCGAAATGTACTCCACGCTCTGCCCCAATCTGTATTTGAACCAATATAGTATACAAGAATTTTGCGTCTTTGAGAATAGTTCTAGAGTATATATAAGGTTTAGCACTATACAAAATGACGACTTTCAAGAACAATAGAGAGCATGAAACAAACTAAGCAACGACCATTCTACCAACGAATTGCAATTGATATTGCAGGTTTTGGATTAATGATAATTTCACCATTCCTTGGTTGGCTACCAGGCCCCGGCGGTATTCCGCTATTTCTTGCAGGACTTGGACTCGTTTCGCTCAATCATGAATGGGCTCGAAACTTACTAAATAATTTTGAACGCAAACGCGAAGAATGGACCGACAAATACTTAATGACTAGTTTACGAGTCTCGTTGGCAGTTGATGCAGTTTGTTTGCTCGTTTTGATTGGCGGATCATACCTTGCATTCACGCAAGATCATCTGCTTTTAAAAGGTGCAGGATTAGCTTCCATTAGCTTGAGCATAATTTTACTTTTAAGTAACCAAAAACGCTTTGAACGTATTGGAAAATGGTTTAAAAAACGTAAGCGATAACTCCTTAGCATAAGCATTAATAAAATATACTTGCAATTTATACAATTTTATTTACAATAGCTCTCACAAGTTTGTATTAATCTATTAAAAATCGTGGGAGCGAAACATGTTAGAGTTTATCGTTTTGGGGCAGATTCCAGGCACCAATGTTTATTTGTCATTTAGTACTATTTTGGCAGCGATAACCATACTTGGTTTCGCACTCACTGTATTTGAAAGCAAGCGTCACGCATTCAAACAAAAGCAAGCTACTCAAAATTCAATTGAATCAATTGCGATTTAATTTTCTAACGTTGGCACAATACTCTCGGCATACAACCTAAGCTCTTCGAGCAAGTATTGCTTTTGTTCGTCTGTTTCAGACTGACCAAGTTCCTGAAGTCGTGCGCCAAACTGAGCTAAGCGACTGCCAGTACCACCTTCTACTAACGCATGTTCACGATGTGTTTCCCACGCCGATCGTTCCTCATCGGTTAAAAACTTAGGGTAGTTACGGGCCTTATAGAGTGGTACTAGATTTTTAAGCCGCTCATCGCTAAAGCTGCTTGCAAAGCTACTTATTTCGGCTGGCTGGGCTTTGAGAAGAGATGTGGCTTTGGCACGATCTTGGTCTGGGATAAACTTGTCATACAGCTGCTCATCTGGGTTGCGTGCCGCTGCTTGAGCCCTAAACTGGACGGCTTGACGTTTGTCTCGTTCCAGATTCATTTGTTCGGCTGCTTTGGCGACTTTGTCGTAAAAGCCTGCGCCACTCTTAAGAATTGCTAAATGTTTTTCAACGGTTGTTGTATCTAGTTGAATGCGTTTCTTGCTTTCATCATCGAGTACACTAAGCGGAGCAATTGCTGGCGCCCGATTGAATTGCAAACCTTTGACTGGCAGCCTAATTGATTCGCGGTCTTTAGTATAGCGCCACGCATCTACTAATTCTTCGACAGTCATTTTTAGAAATGGAGTAGGATCGTGCCGCAAGTCATAAACGAGAGCATTCTGGCTGGACGGGTGCATCCCAATATGTACAGCGACTGTGGTTTTGATAAATTCACTCGGATAACGTCCGCTTGAATATACAAATGGCTGCCCAGATAGTACCAATTTGGAAACATCGTTCTTGTTACGAATACTAAACAAATAATCGAACATCTTTGGTTGCTTATCGCGGACTAGTTTGGCTACTGCAATTGTAGCAGTAACGTCGCTGAGTGCATCGTGCGCGGCATCGTGCATAAGATTGTTCTCTTTGGTCATAAGTTCAAGCTTATTAGTACATACACCTTCTGCAGTGAAAGGCCAATTAATACCCTCTGGACGAAGCGCGCGCATCATACGCGTCACATCTAATAAATCCCAGCGGCTATTGCCGTCCTTCCATTGCCAAGCATATGGATCATAAAAGTTACGGTATAACAGAAAGCGCATAAACTCATCGTCAAAACGGATCGTGTTATAGCCCAAGAAGCACGTGCCTGGAACTGAAATTTCTTCCATAAACAATTTACAAAACTCGGCTTCGGTAATGCCATCTTGCAGAGTTTGCTGCGGAGTAATGCCGGTTAATAAAATTGCATCTGGGTCTGGCAGAACATCATCAGATAATTTTATGAGGATATTGTATGGTTCGCCAATTGGATTAAGATCAAGATCAGTGCGTTGGCCGGCAAACTGCATGATACGTGAAGTTCGTGCATTAATACCGCTGGTCTCTAGGTCATAAAAGAAAAAACTGGAAGTATTCATACTCCCAGTTTAGCATTTCGAGCGTTAACTAATTATTAACTAATATGTCATTCGTCCGTATTCGGTCTTATCGCCAAAGATAATTGGCGTATCAAGGTTAATGTTACGGCGTTCAAGTTCGTGCATAATACCCATTTTGCGCATAATATCTCGCAAACGAGCTACACCTTCTTCGTTTTCAAAGTCAGTTCTCATAGCAAAACGTTCGATCTTGCGGCCAGTAATTACGTAACCCTCATCGGTCTCGGTCACTTCCCATGCCTCGTCAGTGTTTGTCAGGCTAATAACAGGCAGCTCATCCACTTCTTCAATTTCTTCTTCAATAGTCTGTGCTACAACGTTAGCCACTTCGTACATCATATCTTTTAAGTTAAGTCCGCTGACTGCCGAAATAGTAAAGATCTTAGCATCTTTACCGGCAACCTTACGCACTGCCTTAACTTGATCGGCAACAATTTCTTCATCTAGCCCATCAATTTTATTGATAGCAATAATTTCAGGCTTAGTACTAAGGTCTACCTTGTACGCAGCTAGTTCTTCCCTGATAACTTTATAGGTAGTTGCAATATCTTCTTGATAAGCGTCTAAAAGGTGCACGAGGACTTTAGTACGCTCTACATGTCGTAAAAAGTCATCACCTAAGCCCTTACCTTCGCTAGCACCCTCGATCAGTCCTGGGATATCTGCAACTAATACGCTGGTGTTTTTGTCGATGTCTGCAACACCGAGGTTGGGGCGAATTGTCGTAAAGGCATAGTTAGCAATTTCTGGCTTAGCATTTGAAATTCGTGATAGTAAAGTCGACTTACCTGCATTTGGCTGACCAATCAATCCGACTTCTGCGATCATTTTAAGTTCTAGTGTTGCCTCATACATTTCACCTGGCTCACCTTTTTCGGCAATTTTAGGCGACTGGCGACGACTACTAATAAAGTGTGCATTACCAAAACCCCCCTTACCGCCCTTGGCAATAATAACTTCTTGGCCGTCTTTGGTTATATCAGCTACTTCTTCGCCTTGCTCGTTTACTACAACGGTACCAACCGGTACTTGAACTCTGAGGTGCTTACCTGAGCGGCCGTGTTTGTTCTGGTTTGAACCAGGCTTGCCGGATTCGGCTACCAATTCTTTCTGATACCTGAAGGTTGCAAGCGTGTTTTGATTACGACTACCTACAACAATTACATTGCCACCGTTGCCGCCGTCACCGCCACTTGGGCCACCACGGTCGATGAATTTTTCGTGGCGCCATGCAACTACGCCGTTGCCGCCGTCACCACCTTGAATGATTATTTGTGTTTTATCTACAAACATTATTGTATATTATACAACTATAACAGATTAAGTCAAGCGAATGCGGCGTTTACATTTTGTATGTAAAATCTAATTTCATTAAAATTTAGTTAAACCAAATTTTACACTGTAAAACTAATTAGTAGATAAAGGCGTAGTTACCGAACTCACTTGGCTGAATAGTGCGGTACGTCACCTTACCCCAAGTTGGATAGTTCATATCAGAGATTAGCGCTGAGCCATCTTCATTGATCTTTTCAACGTACGCTACGTGACCAAGGCCACCGATGTTCTTGTGCCAAAGAACGGCACCAGCTTCTGGTTTGTCGCCTGTAGCAAGACCAGCGCGCTTAGCA
Organism: Candidatus Saccharimonadia bacterium; assembly: GCA_023263015.1. GTDB lineage: Bacteria > Patescibacteriota > Saccharimonadia > Saccharimonadales > 2-12-FULL-41-12 > JALQXV01. The sequence goes on along the minus strand of JALQXV010000082.1, from coordinate 2,322 downwards.
ACGCTTAGCCAAGAGATCGCATTACCTAAGTTGGTTGGGATTGGTTTACCAATTTGCATGCGGCGGTTTGCAGCGTGCCAAGTACACCAACCATAGTCATAACCGTTACCGCCATATAGAGCGGTGCTGCCAAATGAGAAGCCGCCACCGGCTGAAGCGCCGTTACGGATACCGTATGAGGCAGTTCGAACTTCGGCAGGCTGTACAGCGTCTGGAATCACAATTGTGTCACCGACATTAAAAGAACCGCTGAGTTCTGCATCGTTGAACGCGATTAGCTGCGTTTTAGGAACACTGTACTTAGCGGCTAGGCTATCTGGGGTGTCACCAGCTTTTACAACGTAGGTCATGCCATTTACTGGGCTGATGGTCAGTTGTTTGTCGGCTGGAACGGTTTCGCCTGCGATACCGTTAGAAAGGCGAACAGTGTCTGGAGTTACACCAAACTTAGCAGCAATAGCACTAACTGTTTCTCCGGCTGCTGGCTTATAGGTTTTGATGTCACGCTTTGATTTAAGACCAGTAGAAACAATTTGCGGCTTAGCAAGAACCTGATCGTCTGATGACGATACGGCTAGCTGAGCGCTGGCAGTGTCTGCCTTATTGGTTACGGCAGTTGATTCTTCCATGCGAACCATACGCGAAATATGTACCGCTACGTCTGTAGAGGCAAGCGTATCGAGTGGCTGAGCTTCTTCGGTAGCGCCACTGCCTAGCAGTGACTGAGCTGACTTATAGCTAGCCGTTTCGGTGTCTGATGATGGAATAATAGTAACCGCAGCAACAACACCTGCGATCAATGCAACGTTAGCGGTGACAATAGAGAAGCGAATAAGACGCTTCTTGGTTTTTTTATTCAAGCGACGAAAGGTCTTCTTTGCAGTGCGAGGTTTTGAAATGGCACCTGCAGTTAAACTTTGAATACGGATATGAATTCTCCCGGCATCAGAGATTACAATCTCCGTTACGATGCCAAACTCAACAGGCTCTTAATTAAATTAATATTTTTTGGATACTTTTTTAGCAATGAGCGAATTGAGACAGCAGCGAAGAACGAAATGACGAAATTTTTGTTAAAAACTAACGTTGTTCGTTTTCATTACTGTAACGCTAATGATAGCAAGAAATCTTACAGAAAACAACCCTTTTTTAGGCTTCGACCCCTGTTAACAATTAGATCTTACAAAGTTCGATACAGTGTTTTTTAGTGAGTTCTTCGTGTTCTTGAAGCGTTTTAGAGAAATATGTGTTGCCGTCGTCGCCAGACACAAAATATAGCCAATCAGTACCAGCCGGAAACGCTATAGCTTTAAGTGATCCTTCGCCTACATTACTGATCGGGCCAGGAGGCAAGCCTGTATGCAAACGAGTATTATATGGCGTGTCGTATAAGATTGCTCGGCCTTGCCCAGCCAAAATTGAACCATATACCGCTGTAGAGTCAGATCCAAGCATAATATTGGACTTGTAGCGTTTTAGGAACACCTGTGCGGCTTGTGCACGGTCGGCGGCATTGCTAACTTCATTCTCGACTACTGAGGCGAGCACAATTGCTTGGTGCAAGGTTAGCCCTTGCTTTGAAAATGCTTCACGTACCTCTGGAGTTAGACGGCGGTCCATTTCATCGAGTGATTGAGTAATAACCTGCTTAACAGTGGTTTCGGCCGTTTTTTGGAAACTTTCAGGGTAAATATAGCCTTCTAGGCTAGCATCAGATGGCTTGTCGGTGAGTGCTGGGTGGTCTGCATATTGCTTAGGGTCAAGAGCTGCGGTCACCTCGGCTTCGGCAAAGCCAGCCTTAATAAGATCTTCCTTGACCTGATCAATGCGCTTGCCTGGCAGAATTGTTACCAAGTCGGTAGCCTCTTTGCCATCAACGATCACCTGCACGATTTCTGATACAGACTGGGATGGATTTACGGCATAGGTACCAGCTTTTAGCTTGTCACGGAGCTGCTCATTACGGACGTACCACTCAAAAGCCCAGTCGCTCTTAATTAGGCCCTTGGCTTTTAGGTCATCGGCGATCTGACCAGGGGTACTACCCGGCTCAACGGTAATTACTTGGTTATTTGTGTTGCCGCCGACCGGCTTAAGATTGTCGCTGTACGACTTTCGTATAATTGCTACTACCGCTACGAGCGCAACCACTACAACAATTACCACAATTGCAATTATCTTTTTGACGGCTGAACCTTTTCGTTTTTGATTAGCGTGTTCCATATTCTCCCTTGGCTAGTTACTGTTACTCACAAAGTATTCTTCTAGTATAAAGCATGCAGCCAGCGAATCGCTGCTCGCACCGGTAAAGTTATTGTTTCG
>JALQXV010000035.1 GCA_023263015.1 Candidatus Saccharimonadia bacterium | reverse complement strand
TTGTTTGATTTTTCATTGTTGAATGCATTTTTTTGTACTTGCATTGTTGTTGTTTCAACAGCTAGCGAGCTATCGCTTATAATCGACAAAAAAGATGTCGAGACAGTTACTACTGCTCTTCAGCAATTCTTATAAATTAAGTTCTGGATAAATTTTGCGAGTTGTTTCGTCGATTTCGGAGCGTAGCTGTGGGAACGGTACACCTTCGCGAGCAGTAACGCCTTCGAGCATCCAGAAAATTCGTTCACTATGGCCGTAACCGCAAGCTGGCGGCATGCCGTATTCGAGCATTTCAACAAAGTCGATATCGAGCATCATTGCTTCATCGTCACCATCATCACGCATTTTTTGTTGTTCCGTAAAGCGGTTTAACTGATCAATTGGGTCGTTCAGCTCACTATAAGCCTTGCAGGCCTCGGTGCCACCGAGCAACAAATTAAACTGCTCGCTCAAACGTGGGTCGGCGATCTGAGTTTTAGCCAGCGGCTGGAGGAAAGTTGGCACGTCCACTAAGAACGCTGGGCCATCAATTTCGACGCGTATCTTTTTCCAGAGCTTATCAATGCAGCGATTGATATTATCAGCTTTTTCGACTTCGATGCCGTTTTCACGAACAGCTTTCTGAACTTCTTCGAGGCTAGTGTCGAAAACGTCGATATTGTAGCGGTCTTTGATAACCTGAACAAAGCTAACTTCTGGCCAATCCTGATCGTCAGGACCAAGGTCGATTTGTTGACCGCCCGCGAGTGTAAATTGGCGTTTGCCCCACGTTTGGTCGGCGATGTGGCGAATAAAACGCTGGGTTAGCTTCATGCCGTCACGCCAATCGGCATATGCCCAGTACCATTCCATGGCAACGTGTTCAGGTAAATGTTCGTCTGAGTAATTTTCGTTTCTAAAGCGTGGCCCTATGTCGAAAACTTTTTCGTAACCACCGCCGAGCAGACGCTTAAGTGGTAGTTCGTGACTGATTCTAAGGTAAAAATCTTGATCAAGCGCGTCCATATGAGTAATGAATGGATTAGCGTCAGCGCCGCCTGCAACCCCTTCTAGAACTGGTATGCTCATTTCGACAAAGCCTTCTTGAAGCATGAACTGGCGAGTCGACTGCCAGAAAATGCTGCGACGCAAGTAGCGATGATACACATCGTTGTTCACGTTAGTATCAACGTAACGGCGACGCATACGCTCTTCTTTATTGGTAAAGCCATCTTGTTCAGTTGGCAACGGGCGCAGTGACTTAGTAAGTAGCTTTAAGCTTTGGGCTTCGACAGAAATTTCACCGGTTTGAGTTTTGATAACTGGACCAGTAGCTTGTATGAAATCTCCGCTATCAAGCAGTGGTAAGTTTTCGATACCAATAACATTGTTAGCTGCGTCAGTTTCGGCAACTATGCCAGTTTTTAAGAAGAGCTGCATGCTGCCAGTTGAGTCTTTTAAAACAACAAAGGCAATTTTGCCAAACTTACGAATGCCAGTTATGCGACCCGTTAAGGTAACCACCTGCCCCTGTAATTCTTCGAAGTTGTTTGTAATTTGTGCAGCGTGATGAGTTCGGCTTGCTTTAGCTGGATATGGGTTTACCCCTAGCTTTTTAAGGTCATCCAGTTTACGCAGTCGCTCATCACGAAGTTCTTGTAGTGTAGCCATTGCCCTAGATTATACCTGAAACAGTGCTAGGCTGAAATAACTTCTCTCGCTCGATGGCTTAGGTATTTGCCATAAAACTTTCTTCGTAGCAATGTTCGATTAGTTTAGCGGTGACAGTATTAGCAGCGCTTATCTGGGCTTCTTGACTAGAGCCACCGATGTGGGGAGTTAATAAGACGCGCGGGTCATCTTGAAACTGATTTACGAAACCTGGGCCATTCTTCTTTGGTTCGTTAGTAAATACATCTAACGCTGCACCAGCAACAATTCCGGTATCGAGCGCCATAGCGAGCGCGTCATAGTCGATTGCCTGTGCACGTGCCGTGTTAATAACATAGGCCCCTTGCTTCATACGAGCAAATGCGTCGTTGTTTAGAATCGGGCCGTTTTGACCACCTGGCACATGAACAGTTAAAACATCTGCTACTTCAAGCAGTTCATTAAATCTCATTTGTGTAGCTCGGCCGTTCGGAGTGCGACGAGTAATATCGGCAAAGGCTATGTTCATGCCAAGTGCTTCGGCCATGCCTCCAACTTGCTGCCCAATATTGCCATAGCCAACAATTCCCATGGTTTTACCATGTAGTTCGTAGCTAAGTTGTTCAGTTTTAGTCCAGTTGCCAGCGTGTAGAGCGCGATTATGCTCCTGCAAACGGCGCATAACAGAAAATGTTGCACCGATGACCAGTTCGGCCACAGAACGCCCGTTGTCAAAGGGTGCGTTATAAACTGCTACGTCATTTTCGGCTGCAACTACCTTATCAATGTGCTCGGTGCCAACACAGTAACACCCGATTGCTCTTAGGTGCGGTGCAGCTTGGATTATTTCTGCAGGGATAGCTGGGCCAGACCGAACGCCGATTACATCGACATCTGCCGCTTGCTCAGTAAATTCTGGAATGGTTATATTTTTAGGAAACGTTACAACTTCAAAGCCAGCGGCTTCAAAATTTATAGTGGCTTGTTGATTAATTGTATCGAGTAGTAATGCTTTTTGAATCATTGGTTTTACCTTACTTACAGTTTTAGAAATTAAAAAATCCGCTCAGCAAGCGGATTTACATTTTTAATTTGTAAGAATTTACGACATATATAAACCGCCAACTGAACTAGTATTCCAGTTTGACGACGACATTCCGCTGTTATATGTCATTAGCATAATGGTTGTATTGTAGCACAATTAAAAAACCGAGCCCCGTGGAGCTCAGTTTTTAAAGTTGTAAAATCAGATTTAATGAAATCCTATTTTACATACAAATCAGCAAATGTTCGACAGAACCTAGCTAATTGAAGCAACTTTGTAGATAGCTGTTTCGGCTGGAGTAACGATCTCGACTTCTTCGCCAAGTTTTTTGCCCATTAGAGCCTTACCAATTGGCGATTCGTCAGAGATCTTACCTTCGAGTGGATCAGCTTCGACTGTTCCAACAACCTGAAATTTTTTAGAGCGACCACCCTCGCCTTTTAGTTCAACGCTCGAACCTAGTTGAACGGCATCGCCAACTTTTGGTTTGGCAATAACTTCGACGTTGGCAAGAATATATTCGATTTCGGCAACGCGATTTTCGAGATTCTGTTGTTCATCTTTAGCAGCGTGATATTCGGCGTTTTCGCTAAGATCACCCTGTTCGCGAGCAGTTTTGATTGCATCAGCAACTTCGGCGCGTCGTGAAACAAGGCCGTCGAGCTCAGTTTTTAGCTCGTCGATGCCATCTTGGGTCAGGTGGAATTGTTTTTTCATTATGCTCCTC
>JALQXV010000018.1 GCA_023263015.1 Candidatus Saccharimonadia bacterium | reverse complement strand
TGTCCTTAGTTACTTTCCACATAAGTGTACCCATACCTGGAACGGTTCGAACCATTACAGTTTCACCATCAAAGTATTCACGCTCAGCGTTCATTTCGCCGCCATCTTGCATGTAACCGTTTTCTACCCAACCCTTGTAATTCTTAATAAGCTTAGTAGAACCATCTGGGTGAGTCATAAATCGCTTATTAAAGGCTTCTTGCTGCTTAGCAGTCATACCTGTACTAGCATTGATGTCGCGGTCAAACTTAGTGTTAAAGTTTACTGCGCCCTTACCGTACTGATTACCTTCGGTTGAATCTAGGCCCATTGCAAGACCAGCAGCAACCATAAGTTCATCTTTAGTGTTAACCTTTTCAGCATTTACACCATTCATCTTGTTATTGGTGTTGTTAAGCTCACCAGTCATGTGCTGGCCCATAGCGTTTTTAAGAATGAATGAACGCTTCTGTGGAGTGTTTACTTTAGCTTTATTCATTACAGTACCAACGCTCTTAACTTTAGTAAGTTCGTCTGGGTTTACACCATACTTCTTAGTGATAGCTTCTTCGCGCTGTTCACGACGCTCTTCAGCAGTAGGCTGTTCTTTTTCACGTTCCTGATTTGATTTTTCAGGAGTTGATGCAGTTGGAACACTACCCTGAGATGCGCTTTCGTTTGAACCGCCGCCAATTTTGCTAATACCGTAAACTGAAGCTGCTGCTACAGCACCGATTGCTAGAGCAACACCGACTTTACGTCCGATGTTTGAGTTCCGCGCACGGTTCTTAGCTGAGTCAAAGGCACGTCCAAAACGACCACGCTCGTTAGTATCAGGTTGAGTACGTTCTACAGTTGGCTGTTCAACAGTAGGTTCTTCCTGAACAGGCTCACCTGTTTCTGATTGACCACCGGCTTGTGCAACAAGCATTTCACCGATATTTTTTGCTGTTGTTTCATCAATCGCACCAGACTTTAGGCTTTCAGCTGCTGTCAGCATAGCCTGCTGCATACGATCAATCTGTTCTTGCATTAATGCAAGACGCTCTTCAGTTGTTGGCTCTTGCGGGCCCATCTCACCGTGTGTCATTCTCTCTTCACTCCTTCACGCACTAATCTCACAATTTGTGCATAAAATTTGTTTATGCTTCCAATATTATCACAAGAATGGAATTTTGTCAATAATATTGAATAACATAAACTTTAGCGGTTTATGCACTGCCAGCCTATATCTTCGCTATACCCAGATAATCTGTTGAAAGTCGTTATGTTAACCCACCCGACATCTCAGCAATGTATTACCTTAGATAATCGCACTCGAATTGTAAAAAGTCAATTTTAATTGAATAGTATGTATTCATAAGCAGTATAGTTCTCTACCTCTGTCATAACCGTAAGAATTATTACTAATCGTCTTTTGGCTTGTCGAACTTAAAGCCAAAGGTACTACCCTTGCCTTCTACGCTTTCAAATAAAATAGTGCCGCCCTGATCTGATATAACCTTTTTAGCCATAAACAAGCCCAAACCTGTACCGTCAGGACGAGCTTTTTGAGCATTTTTAGCACGATAGAACTTAGTAAACAGATGTGATTGCTCACTTTTAGGTACGCCAAGCCCGTTGTCTTTAACCATGAAGTATACGCTGCTACGGTCAGCCCTGAGTTCGATCTTGATCTTACCGCCACTTGGCGTGTAATAGATAGCGTTATCAACAAAATTCATAACTACTTGGCGAGTTTTAGTCTCATCAAGATCAAGAATTGGGAAATCTTCGGGCTTATTAAATGTAAGCGTGAGCTTTCGACCTTTGGCGACCTCTTTAAGTTGAGCAATTTCGCTCTCAACCATTTCGGCCAAATTGGTAGGATTTCGGTCAATAATAAACTTACCCGTCTTAAGACGAGATACATTAAGAAGGTCAGCAATTAGGTAAACCATACGCTGTGAGCTCACATAAGCCTGATTAAGCAGCTGTTGCTGCTGTTCAGTCACCTTGCCAGCGTCGCCTTCGATAACCATGCTAAGGTACCCTTTAACACTTGTGAGAGGGGTTCTAAGCTGATGAGAGGCCATACTAATGAACTCATCCTTAGTCTCGTCCATTTCTTTAAGTTTTTCGTTGCTCCGCTTTAATTTAGCCGTTGCATCATTAATACGGTTTTGGAGGGTAATGTTAAAACTCTGAATCTCTTCAAAACGCAGGGCATTCTGGATAGCGATTAGTAGTTCGTCGGTAATAATATTGATTATACGAATGTCCTGTTTACTGTAGGCGTTACCGCTCTTTTTAGGGCCCAATATAAGGTATGCAGTGGCATCGTGATTTTCAGTGTAATTTGTAATAAGACTGGAAATAAGCGCTATATTACTACGGTTCATAGCCTCTTTAAGGCCACTGTAATGCACGCCCAGTTCATCCGAAACCACCGTTTTCATGTCTAACGTGGCGAGTTCGTGCCTAATCAGATCAAACACATCTGGCTTTAAATCAAGCTGCGAGGTGCCCATAATGCGCGACGGTGTAGCATCACTACCCTTAACATAAATGTGACAGTCTGCTTTAAGGTTCTGTTCAATCACGCTGGCAGTATGTCGTAACAAGATGCCAATTTCGATATTTCCTACAATCGTGGAATTTAGTTCGTCAAGAAATGCCTGAGGCTCATAAGCGTCTCGATAAAAAATACGGTTAGTTTGACGATCAAAAAAGGTTTTAAGCGGCTGATAGCTAAGCGTAATGAACATAATAAGGACAACGTTAGCCACAATAGTTGCAAAATCTGACCCAATTTCTGTAAGAAACGCGTAAATCCCTTGCGTACCAAGACCAAAGATAGCTACAAGCGTAACTACTGAGAACACATAACCGAGTGAGCGAGCAATGACAGATCGGATATTAAATAGCTTTTGCTTGATAATTCCGTACGCCAGAACCGCGATAAACAACAGCATATACGCAGAGCCAAGTGTCACAAGAGAGGTGTTATTAAAGATGATAACCATCAAGAAGTTACTAATAAGTATTAAGCTAAATGTGCTTATTAAGCCGGCTATCACCAGCTTTAACTGCTTACGCTCCTGACCATGCGATTTTTGGTATTTTCTTATTAGGTTGTATAACCCTCCAGCCAGCAAACTAACAACAAGTGCCATAAAGAACGGAATGCCAAAGTAAGGCTCAGGCTCACCAGATGCGCCAACCCTAAAGACAAATGGGCTCAATGCGAGCGCCATTACCCCTAAAGTTGCAGCAACTGCCACTTTGCGAACTTTAGCCGATCCTACTAAAACTCGTGACGGATAGACGGTGAATGTTAAAAATACCGACAGACAAAGCAGTGCCGCTAGGGCAATTACAATTCTGACCCAAATGATTTGATCAAAGAATACAGGGTTGACTGAGATAAAATTAGCCACCGACCACGTAGTAAAGCTTAGGGTTAGGAACAAAAACAGTCGATTGGTTACACTGCGAGGATCTTTAATATATACAGTTAAGCCCAGTACTGAGTTAAGTATCCCTGCCACCGTTAGGATAATTAAATCAAACATTTAGGTACTCTTCATGGTCCACTTTTGTTTAGTGCCTGGAGCAAAGAATACTTCATAATCTTTTGGCCACGTTACGACTTGAATTAAACGAGCCGCATCAACGGTTTTAGCGATTTCTGAATATTCTGAACTTCTAGCCATAAGCATATTATGAATCAATTGGTGCGCAGCGGTAGTGATTTTTTTACTTTGTTCGACACCATTCCTTAGTTCAAGGTTAATTTCGAGGTACTGGTTCTGATTTTCGTCGTTTTTTGTAATCATCGTAAATCGTTCGGTAAAGAAAGGATTGAGCATTTCACTTAGAAGCGCTTCCTTAACAAATTCAGGGTATAAATTGATACCGTGCAATGTTGCCGACAGATCTTTGCGCTCGTACACAAACACAAATGGATGACGAGCTAGATCACCCTTAATACCGGCATTCCTAGCAGCCATAGATAAATCTATACCGTGTTGCTGAAGTGTTTGCTCCATTTCCTCAAAGCTATACACCCCGCCATGGTCGCCAACCGCATACCTGATCAATGGCAGTGAGCTGTCGCCACTAAGCAGTATTTCTCCGTCAACCGCCTCAAACTGCATAAAGTCAGGATTATACTGCGCCAGTGTTGGTGTTTTAGAAATTTGCCCAAAAATCGATTGAAATAGCTCAGGCTGTTGGATACTAAGGCGTCTAACAAGAATACTGAGCGGAGTTTCATAAGCCATCGCACCAATATCGGCCGTACCATAAATATTTAAAGTATCGTTGTAGGTGTTAGCTACACCAGCCTTTTCACAAAGGTAATCACGAAATGTTTCGGTAAAGGCTTCTGCAGCAAACAAAAACCGAGGGTTAAGCTGACTAATAGCGATTGCTTGGTCCTCGCATTCATCAATTAATTCCTTAACGAACGGCGGATAGCCAACTATAATTGTCTGTTCAAATTGGGGCGCAAGATTTTTTAAGGCCTTCATAATCTCGACCTTGTTATACCCAGCTGGCAAAATAGAAATTGGCGCATTCATGCGTGCGCCTGCGATTTCAAAAGCACGCAAGGTTACTACTCCCCCAATCCAAACGCCCATGCCAAATCCAAGAATTACTAGTGTTTTAGGGTTATTAAGGTGACTACGCTTCAAGAAATCTTCGATTAGGTACGAATACTGTTCGCTTAGTTTGTCATTACGCGGAAAGTAGTATGGTGCTCCAGTGGAACCAGAAGTGGAACAAAATAGTGTTGTTTGGCTAAATGCGTCCGGCCACACTATTTGATTGAGGCTGTACTTGCGCAAATAATTGTCTTTGGTGACGTGAGGCACCTTTACAAAGTCTTCGGCTGTTTGAACTGAACTTGGATCAAAATTCTGATCAGTTAAAAACTGCCGATAGGCAGGGATTGTGCTTGAGGCGCGCTTGAATAGTTCAAAACCTAAATTTGAAGACATAGTTTTTATTTTTTCAGTGAAATTTTATACTTGTAATTATATCAGATAAAGCTTAAGCCTAAAATAAAGCAGGAAACATTAAATGACCGTCGCCGATTGCCTAAAAACAAACATCATAGCCATTCTTAAAGATGCTCGGCTCGCTCCTTCGGTGCATAATACTCAGCCGTGGAAGGTAAGCCTAAACACTAACCATCTTCACGTTAGTATCGACCAACAGTATCAACTCGAAGATGGCGACCCTACTGGTCGTCAAACCATAATCAGCCTCGGTATTTTTTGTGAAGCAGTCCTCATAAGTGCCCAAGGTTACGGCCTAAAGGCAACTTCGGTAACAAACGATACAAAAAGCGCAACTATTAGCTTTAGCTCATGTACACCTGCTGCTCATAGCCATTTAAAACACCTGCGGAATCGCTCTACCGACCGCAGTATCTATCGCAAAGGAGTAATCGCAAGCGACAAACTTGCCGAAATCTCACAAATTTCACCTGAAGCTGGTGTTTCGATTCATGTTTCAAGCGATGAGCATATGGTTCGCACTACCGCCCGTCTTACATCCAGAGGCATTGGAGTGGCACTAAGCAGCCCAAATTTTAGACGAGAACTAGCGAATTATTTGGTTGGTTATGGGTCAAACAAGAAACGAGGAATATCAGTAAAGAGTTTATATATTCCGTGGATATTTGGTGTTATTGAACCCATGTCTCTAAAACTAGGGATCGGCATGAAGAAGGAAGCTGCTTTGGAGTACAAGCGTTGGGAATCAGCTAGTGCTGTTATCTACTTGACTGCTACCGGCGACATGCCGCGAAACTGGTTCGCAGTTGGACGCACTTACTTGAGGGTATCGCTAGTTGTTGAGGAACTAAAATTGAGCCAAGCAACCTCGGCAGCTCTCGTTGAGGCATCGACTTACCATGAGGATATTGCAGACTTACTGGACAGCAAGGAGCGTTTGCAAGGCGTCATTCGTATTGGGCACGGTCAAAAACATCGATACAAGTCTCCGCGAGTTGAGCCGAGCAAATTACTGGCTACATAGACTGCATTGCCGAAGAAATAACTTTGGTGTGCTTTTTATGAGCGCGCTTGTGTTTTCTGGTGCCGTGGTCAGCCAATAACATATTCTCGAGCGAAATTGTATAACGGCCCGATTCTAGTGCTCCACCAAGTGCAATATTCTTTGCTGCGAACGCCAATATGCCACCCGTCATCATAACGGTTGCACCTAATTGTGGGTGCGTCACTACAGTTGAGCCTATTTTGAGTAAAGATTTCTGCAACTTGATAGGCATATTTTTTGGATCAAGAATTTTTACTGCATACTTCATCCACTCCCGATGATTCTCGGGCGGATTTTTAGCTACCTCTTCAATGTCTGGAATTGCATTATGAAACAGTGGTCGATTCGGCTCTAGGTCATACCGCTCAACATCAAGAATCACGGTATCACCAAGCTCAGAAGCCATAATTACCGGAATTTTACGCTTTCGAGCTTCGATGCGTAGACGAACCTTCATTTCAATGTCATCGATCTCATCAATTACTAAATTGGTTGAGCAATTACCGTCTAGGATTGTTTCGATATTTTCAGCAGTGACCTTATCTGTTCTATAAATTTGGGCATAGGGATTCATTTCGTAGATCTTGCGACCGATAACTTCTGCCTTACTGGTACCCACGCTTTCAACTCCCGTTAGGATGCGGTTTAGGTTTGAGCCGCTAATAACTGCACCGTCTATAAGCTTAATTTTGCGTGAAATACCACTGATGGCAAGCGCCAGAGCACCAGCACTTCCAACACTCATACCAAAACAAGCTGCCGAAAAGTCTAGCAACGTTGCCTGTTCTGATTTAGTGATTAGTTCACGGTTACGAATAGTGCGCAGGTCCTCGAAATCTTCCTGATTCAGAACATGGATAAGTTGCCCACTCCATGGGAAATACGACCAAGCACCAAGTGTCCATGGGTCTGCTTTTCCATAATGCTCATCAAGCAGATTCTTAATAGAATCAACTTGGACCTCATGATTAGCACGGTACAGGTGTGCATTCTTACTAAGTAATAGCTCAGCATATTGTTCGGCGTAGTTATCGACGATGGCCTGAGGTTCGCTGTTTTTTATTAACGTCTGCAGTTGTTTCTGGGCATCAGGTTTGTCCATCTTAATAACAACTGGGTCTGGTGCAGGCTGAGATTTTGAGCTGTTATGTATCTTTTTTAGAAATGATGGATAAGAAGCGCTTTGGTCCGCTTCTACTAATCGTTTATGGCCCATCCTATACCTTTCATTAATGCGTTCACTATAGATTAGCATAACCGCGGGGTTGCATTATGGCCACATCTAGCCTTTAATTTTAGTATGCCAAAGATTGCAATTGTTGAAGACGATACTGCAATTTCACAGATGTATCGCATTAAATTTGAAGCCGAGGGCTTTACAGTAGAAACCGCCGAAAACGGCATTCTAGGGCTTAAGCTTGCTGAAGAATTTAAGCCAGACGTAATTTTACTAGACCTAATGATGCCTGAAATGGGCGGATTTGAAATGCTAACCGAACTTCGTAAAACTGCGTGGGGCAAAACTATTGTGGTCATTATTTTGACTAATATGGGCGAACAAGAAGCGCCAGCCGGTGTTAAAGACCTTAACGTAGCTGATTTTATTCTAAAAGCAGACATGACACCACGACAGGTGGCGGAAATCGTAAAAGCACAGTTAGCGGCGTAACGTAGCCATGAACGTTGCTATTTTAGGGTATGGCAGCCAAGGTAAGTCTGCTGCTGAGCATTGGGCCGGTTTAGGCTATTCGGTTACTGTTTGTGACCAAAATGCCGACCTAGACCTTCCTGATGGCATGAGCTTACAAGCCGGTGATGACTACCTTTCTGGACTGGATAAATTTGAAGTGATCGTACGCTCACCGTCGATTCATCCTTCATCTATTGTGGCAGCAAATTCTGAAACAATTCTGAACAAAGTTACAACTAATACAAACGAGTTCATTCAAATTTGCCCTACCCGTAATATCATTGGAGTCACTGGTACAAAAGGCAAAGGTACTACAAGTACACTCATAACCAATATGTTAGCCGAAGCCGGTTTTCGTGTTCACCTAGGTGGTAATATTGGAACACCACCGCTTGAACTACTTAAGAATGATATTAAAGAAGATGATTGGGTCGTACTCGAACTAGCTAACTTTCAGCTCATCGATCTAAAGCAATCACCAGCTATTGCAGTTTGCCTTATGGTAGAACCAGAACACCAAGACTGGCACGGCTCAATCGATGAATACGTTGAAGCAAAGCAACAATTATTTCGATGGCAAACCGAAAGCGATATTGCAGTTTACTTCTCTGCTAATGAGTTATCTCAAAGGGTTGCCGGTATAAGTCGCGGCATTAGGCTTCCTTACTTTGATGAACCTGGTGCGCTCGTTAAGGGAGATGGTATTTGGATTAATGAAACTGAGATCTGTAAAGTTAGTGAAATTGGTCTGCTTGGTGACCACAACTGGCAAAATGTTTGTGCGGCCACAACTGCGGTTTGGCAAGTAACTCAAGATCAGCCAGCCATTTATCGTGCCATAACATCAACCACTGGCTTGCCGTTTAGGATCGAACTGCGTAAAACAATTAATAACATCAGTTTTTATAACGATTCCTTCGCTACAGCTCCGGGCGCCACCATTGCCGCCATTAACGCTGTTTCTCAACCTAAAGTTTTGATAGTTGGCGGACATGATCGAGGGCTACCACTAGATGAACTTGTCAGTACCATCAAGAATAGTACTTCAATTCGTTCTGTCGTTGTCATTGGTGCATCTGGAGATCGACTAATCGAGAATTTTGAATCACAAGGCTTTACTAACTTTGTAAAGAGTGACGCAAAAACAATGTCCGAGATTGTTGCTGCTGCATGCACGCAAGCCCAATCCGGAGACGCTGTTCTTTTATCGCCGTCGTTTGCCAGCTTTGATATGTTTAAAAACTTTGAGGCGCGTGGTATTGCGTTCAATGAAGCTGTTGAGGCACTAAATGGCTAAGTATCAGCAATTTATCTTTAAACGTTGGGCATTTGAAGCCGAAAAGAAGACACTGACGTGTACGTATAGTTACGATGATGAGCTTGAGTTTAATGAAACTTTTACATTTGATTTTGAGATTGTAGATTTTAATGTTGCTGCCTTTAAGCGGGCCGCCGACAATTTGTTTTTCATAGCCGGTGTCTCGTACTACAAAGCGTTCCTAGCACCCACTATCAAGGTTGAGTTTGGGGCGATAGATCAAGCTCACGCGGCTTTTTATAGCAAAACCTACCAAAAAGGTTTGGGCGAGTTTTTTTACATTAACAAACTTGACCCCTTGACCACTGTTAACTTCCCTATCAATAGCGATCCAATTACGCCTGTTACAGCTAATTCAACCGGCTTATTAGTGGGTTTGGGGGGCGGCAAAGACTCACTTGTTAGTATTGAACTATTGCAGGACCAAGATATAACAACGTGGAGTCTTGGACACAAGCAACAACTGCAACCACTAGCAGAGGCAGTTGGCCGTAATCATTTATGGGTTGAGCGGGCTTGGGATCCACAAATTCAAGCCCTTAATGCCAAAGGTGCGTATAACGGCCACGTTCCAATTTCAGCGATATTTGCGGCCGTGGGCACTATTACAGCAATATTATCTGGTAAACGCGATGTAGTTGTCTCAAACGAACGATCTGCCGACGAACCAACGCTTGAATATAATGGCGTATCAATCAATCATCAGTATTCCAAGTCCTCTGAATTCGAAAAAGACTATCAAGCTATACTAGCTGCCGGCTTTGGGGAGTCGCAGCGATACTATTCGCTCTTGCGACCACTCAGCGAGCTAAGAATCGCCGAACTTTTTGCCAAAACCGGTTTTGAAAAATATAAGGGCGTATTTAGTTCTTGCAACCGAGCATTTACTAAAGCGAGTAATCAGATATTTTGGTGTGGCGAATGTCCAAAATGCGCCTTTGTCTTCTTGATCTTAACTCCATTTGTCGAACGATCATCACTTGAGGCACTATTTGGTAAAAATCTACTACTTGAACCAGCGCTTACGCCAACATACGAACAGTTATTGGGTATTGCGGGCGAAAAGCCACTTGAGTGTGTTGGTGAAATACTAGAAAGCCGAACCGCCATGGAAATGGCCAAGCAACACTACCCTGAATTAGCTGTTTATAGTTATGAACTGCCAGATCAGTATAATTATGCCTCGCTTGAAGCGCACTTGGTGCCGGCTAATATTTATGAGTCTATTGAAACTTCACTAACCGCTTGAGCGGCTCGAATTACGTTCTCGAATAAAGCACAGACTGTGAGTGGCCCGACTCCTCCTTTATTAGGTGTAATTGTGATCTCTGGCAAATTACGCACAGCTGGGTCTACGTCGCCAACTAGGCCATTGCTGTCAGTCGCAACACCCGCGTCAACTATAACGGCCTTTGGGCTAACCATTTCTGCTGTTAATAGGCCTGGTCGACCAGTTGCGCAAACAATTACATCAGCCTCTCGTGCTAAGCTTGCAAGATCTTCTGAACTGCTTTTATCGGCGGTCGTTACCTGATAGTTTGAAGCCTGCCATAAATTTGTTAATGGCTTGCCAACTAGCCGGCCTTGACCAATTACAAGAATTTTCTTGCGGGACAAGTCGACATTATAGCCCGCTAGCAGCCAATCTATCGCCATAGGCGTGGCAGGATCAAATTTAGTTACTGCGGCTAATCCATCAACATCTTTTTCTGGGGCGACCGCATTTAAAATTTCATCGGTTTGCGTAATGTCTGGTAGTGGTATTTGAACAATAATACCGTGCACGTTGGGATCTTTGTTAAGTTCAGCGATTCTAGTCAATGCCTCAGTTTGGTCAATAGTATGAACGGTCACATCTATTAAAATGTCATTGCCATAGTCCTGCTTTAACTTCATATAGCTGTCAACAACAGGGTCAGGATTAGTGCGTATAATTGCAAGTTGTGGAGCAATACCACGAGCTTGACGCAAACCACGTACCTGACGAGCCTGACGTTCTTTAATAAAGCCAGCTAAATCTGAGCCACTGAGTAATTTCATTAACTTATCATAACCCGACTACTGTTATTTTGATAACTATTTTGGCTAAGGCATAATAGTTATCATGGACACTACCGCCTTACTCGAGTCATTTGGCTACCTAGTCATCTTTGCCAGCGTGTTTATTGAATCTGGTGTAATTTTAGGACTTGTGCTGCCTTTACCAGGCTTTTCACTACTGTTTACGGCTGGTGTTTTTGCTGCAGGCGACAAGCTAAATATCGCAGCCATCATTACGGTTGGTTCCATTGCGGCAATTCTTGGCTATATTGCTGGTTACTTTACGGGCGCCAAATACGGGCGAAAGCTATTTTACGAGAAAACTACTAGTAAGTACTTCACTCAAAAGCAAGGGCAAGTCACCGAGCGGTTCATGAAGAAGTATGGATACAGTACACTGATCCTTGGCCGCTTTTTGCCCGTTATGCATAGCGTGGCTCCGCTTATGAGTGGTTTTGCCAAAACACCGTTTGTCCCATTTATGATCGTTAATGTTATTGGTGGCATACTGTGGGTGCTTTTTGCCAGTCTGTTGGGGTATTTTTTGGGGCAAGTTGTGCCTCATGCACAATATCTTGCCATACCATTTGTTGTCGCAACCTTGATCATTGCTAATAGCCCTGCCGGTAAGCGCATTGTTAACCGAATCACTAATAAAATCGAAACTTCGTAATTGTTATATTTCTAACGGTAAGTACCGACAATACATCGTAATATAGAAATTACCAATAACACGTAACATTGGAGGTTTATATGGCAATTAAAGATCGTGGATTTGCATCAATGTCGAAAGAAGACCGAGTACGTATTGCACGTATGGGCGGAAAAGCCAGCGGTAAAAAGACCAAATCTTCGAGATAGAGACGTTTGTTTTTGAGCATTGACTACCCTACTTCTATTAAAAGTCCCCTTGAGCGAGGGGACTTTTTTAGTGTTTACAATTTGTCTGGATCAGGGCCAATTCTACGGTTACTATTCAAGGAATCAATCTGAAGCATCTCTTCGGGCGAAAGTTCAAACGTAAAGATTTCGATATTGTCTTTAATTCTTTCTGGGGTCTTGGACTTTGGAATTACCAAAAACCCAGATTGAACATGCCAACGTAGCACCACTTGTGCCGGCTCTTTACTATGGACATTCGCTATACCTTGTATAACTGGGTGATCGAGCAATTCTCCTGCTTGCATGAGCGGGCTCCACGCCTCGATCTTAATTTCGCGCTGCTCACAATATTCCCGAGTCTCAATTTGCGACATCATCGGATGAAGTTCAATCTGATTTACCGCAGGTATGATATTTGCCTGCGCAAGAAGTGCGTCTAGGTGGTGCGGCTTAAAATTGGAAACGCCAATTGCACGAATCAGTCCTTCGTCATATAAACGCTCAAAAGCTCGCCATGTATCGAGTGCCTTGTCTAACTGTGGTTTTGGCCAGTGAATCAAGTATAAATCCAGATAGCTCAGATCAAGCTTTTTCATACTTTCTTCAAAAGCCTGTAGTGTCTCGTCGTAACCTTGGTTATCATTCCATAACTTGGTTGTTATAAACAGGTCTTCACGGTCAACTTTACTGGCCGCAATCGCTCGCCCAACTCCAGCCTCGTTGCCGTATACTGCAGCAGTATCGATAGCCCTATAGCCCGCAACATCAATTGCGTACCTAGTTGCTTCTTCTGCTTGTTCGTCATCCATCTTAAATACGCCCAACCCAACTTGGGGCATATTAACGCCGTTATTTAGCTCAAGAAATGGAGTCAGTTCAGTCACGTTCATATGCTATACATTATATAGCCGCTCGCATGCCCCTTCTGCAAGAAATTTTACACTTAAGAACTAGCGTCAATTTCGGATATTTTTTGGTATATGAGCGTTTTAATAATATCGTCTGGGACTGGATTATCTTCTGTGAATTGTAGTGTACCGCGCTCTGAAAACTCGTGGTTTGGCAGCTGATCCTGAAATTGGTTAACACTACCAAACAAACTCATATGATTTTTAAAAGCAGCGAAGTGAATAATTGACTTACCTTTGTACTTGAACGTGGGCATGTTATAGCTAATTACTTCTTCGGCTTCTGGGGCGAGGCTTTTTACAAGCTGACGGATGCGTTCGAGTTCGGCCTTTTGACTTGGCGTGACGTTTTCAAGATACTCATCGATTGTTTGCATATACTTACCGTAACCATCCTATTTGAACTAATATTGTCTTGGCTGCTTCATCTATGGAATAGATTTCGGTGTTAATTTTTAAGTCACTAAAAGCAGGCTGACGTACCATATAGTCGTCAACTTGGCTGCGCAAGCGACCCTGCCAGTACTCATCTGGCTCTCTGTCCGTCACGCGATCTTTTAGTAGCGACGTCGCAGCACTTAGTTCGCAGACTGTTACCGTTTCGCTTGGTGCAGCTGCCTTAAGTGAATTTAGGCATTTTTCGTCCTCAATCAACACCGGAAGAACGACCTTAATATCACCAAGCGCGGTATAGTTTGGCCATACTAACGCCAAGTTTTGCCACATAAAGTCTCGATTTGTTTCTGGATACAAGCGCGCCAGCTCGTCGAGATCAATGACTGCATGCGCCTGATTAAGTTTACGCAACTCATTAGAAATTGTAGTTGCGAGCGTACTCTTGCCCGAGCCAGGCGGTCCATTAAGTACTAGGATTTCAATTTTAGACATAAATTTATAATAGCGTGAACTGCTCAGAAACCATAAGCGCTTAATAGTTTAGCAACAAAAAAACACCATATAGGTGTTTTAAAAGTCAAATTGGAGGGCCATCTGGGACTCGAACCCAGGACACCCTGCTTAAGAGGCAGGTGCTCTAACCAGCTGAGCTAATGGCCCGGTCAGAATATAACTAGACAATGATACCAGATTACCCCTGTTGTAGCAAGTGTATTTATCTGTTAGAATAAACACTTGTAACGCGCACCGGTAGCTCAGCGGATTAGAGCATCTGTCTTCGGAACAGAGGGTCGGGGGTTCGAATCCCTCCCGGTGTACCAGTTATGTAAATAGTAAGATCCTCATTGCAGGATCTTTTTTATTAGTCTGGCTAGCCTAAGAAAATACTACGCCAAACTGTGCGCATATTGCGATCTAGCTTTTCAATCTCCGCCATATCGTCGCTGTCTAGTGAAAAGTTAAGTGCCTCAAAGTTTTCGGCCAAGCGCAATTCTGATGTTGTTTTTGGTAACGGTACAGCACCTACTTCTAGACACCACCTGATCATAATCTGAGCGTATGACTTGCCATGCTTTTCGGCAATCCTTTTAATAACCTTATTGCCGGTGTCATGGCCGTGCGCCAGTGGTGAATAGGCCTGTAGCTGGATATTGCGGCTGGCACAGTATTCACGAAGTTCTTCTTGTTGGAAAAATACATGCGTTTCGGCTTGGTTAACAACGGGCATTTCGTTGGCATAGCCTTTCATCGCCTCGAGGTGCTTAACCTTATAGTTACTGACACCAATAGATTTCACTCTGCCACTTTGCTTTATTTCTTCAAGCGCCTTCCAGCTGTCCTTTCGCTGCCATGGTAACCCTGGAAAATGGAGAAGCAGTAAATCTACGTAATCTGTCTGCAGTTTCTTAAAGGAGGCGTCAAAACTATCAAGTGTTTTCTGATAACCAAAGTTTTGGACCATAATCTTGGTCGTAATAAAGAGCTCTTCCCTTTTTAGGCCAGACTTGCGCCAAGCGTCCCCTAGAAATTGCTCGTTCCCGTACGCCTGAGCTGAATCGAAATGTCGGTAGCCGACAGCCACTGCTGCCTCGAATGTTTCATGAAATTTTTGCTCATCTTTTATCTTCCAAAGACCAAGGCCGATAGGCGGCATTTTTGTGCCGTCATGTAAATTCTTTGCTTTCAAAACCATCGATTGATTGTAGCATGTTAGCGACCTTGTTGGTGGCTCAGTTCGCTATTGCAAATTTCTTATGCTAAAGTAGCAGTAAATATGAAAAAATTACTCCTAGAAAAAATTCGCTTAAGCCACTACTTCTTTATTGTTTTTGCACTATCGGTAGCCGTCGTATTACTGGCACCAGAGGTTACTTTTACAAGCGGCGCACTTACACTGTTCTCGGTTAACTCATTCTTATACGGTTTTTACATCGCACCGATTATAAGTGGCCAAAAGGCACGCATTGAGGAATTACATAAGATTGTACGCTCTGAAGCTAACGCTATTTTTGCCATGGTGCTCGGACTTAAAAAGCTACCAAAAGACCTCCGTAACGAGATTCAGCAGATGTTCATGGATTACTTAAGAGCTTCAGTTCGTGAACGAAGAGTCTCAGAAGGTGAAGCTAAGTACGAAGCATTGATCACTTTTTGCTTAGAATACAAAGGCCCTGAACAAGAGACAATTGATAAATTACTCGACAAGCTCATTGCCAATCAGCAAAATCGCACCAACTTTAATATGCAAATGACCAGCAAGGTCTTTAGTAATGAGTGGGTCATTATGTTAGTACTATTTAGCATCACGCTTAGTTTTGTTGTAATGCTAAATCCTGGTGACGGTATTATTTACCAGTTACTGTCGGCTATGCTGTGTACCGGCTTAACTATGCTGTTGGTCATATTAGTTAAAATGTCCACATTAACCCATAAGAAAGCCAAGCTTATATGGGATCCATATAAGAAACTAATTAATAGCCACTTCTATCGAATTGACTAGCTTTGTTTATTGTCAGGAGATGAAAGCTTCTTCTGACCTTGTTCATCGTGGTGGCGAAGGGTATTTTGTAAAACTTCGATCACCTTTTCGGCATGCATACGGCTCATGCCAACCTTACTAACAGGTACTGCTTGGCCATTTGGGTTGCCTGCTTGCTGCATAAATTGCAAGACAACACCGTTGTCATTGATGGTTGCCTGCATGGAGTCTGTATAAACAACTCGTGAATCAACCGGCATAAACATAACAAGCTGCTTGGTTAACATATCTTCCATAGCACTAGACAGGTTGTCTTGTCCGTCTTCACGCTGGTCTTCGGCAAGTTCACGCAAGTCTTGTGCTTGATCTTCGGTAAGCAAAAAGTGATTAATGAGCATATCGAGCACTTCTGGCGACGGCATCAGTGAGCCTGATTCAAATGCCTTTAGGGTTTTTTCGTCAATTTCAAGCGTACTACATACGTCATGAACTGACTGTTGCCACTGTTCTCGTAAAAATTTCAACCGAGCACCAAGGGCGGTGCCACGATCTGGTTTGTCATTACTTCCCATACGTAATAGGGTACGCCTATATGTTTGTCGATTCAAGTATATGCGGTTTGTGAGCTATAATTAGATAAACGTATGCAACTTGAGATAAAAGAAAACGTATCACTAAAAGAACACTCCACAATGCGTCTAGGAGGTAATGCTGCTTATCTGTTAGATGTAACCTCGATCCGACAAATACCTGAAGCAATCGGCTGGGCAGACGCTAAAGGCTTGCCAGTCATTATGATTGGGAGCGGCAGCAATATAATTTGGAATGATGCAGGGTTTAACGGCTTAGTTTTAGTTAACCGAATAGCCGGCTTTGAAATTCAGCATCAGGGGGAACAAAGCTTTGTTGTAGTGGGCGGAGGCGAGCCGTGGGACAGCGTAGTTGCACGCTGTGTACTTGAAGAACTATCTGGTGTTGAGGAACTGTCATTAATACCTGGTACGGCTGGCGCCACCCCAGTCCAGAACGTTGGCGCTTACGGCCGTGAGATCTCTGATGTTTTAGTTTCTGTTCAGGCGTACGATCGGCAACTTAAGAAAAACGTTATTATTCCAGCCACCGATTGTGCTTTTGCCTATCGCACTAGTCGCTTTAAAGCTGCCGACCATGGCCGGTTTTTTATAACCCACATTACCCTGTCGCTTAC
>JALQXV010000086.1 GCA_023263015.1 Candidatus Saccharimonadia bacterium | reverse complement strand
GTGGTGGTGATGTTAGAGTTATTAAGGATCGACTCGAGAAATACGGTATTGTAATTGACGACCTGAGCCTTGTAGATTTTAAGTTCTCAAGCGCGTTTTCTAAAGCAATTGAAGAAAAGCAGGTTGCTCAGCAGAATGCCGAACGATCAAAGTTTAATCTAGAATCTGCCCAAATTGATGCCCAAGCCCAGCAAGTTCAGGCCCAAACCCTGAGCCCGCTATTCTTGCAAAAACAGGCGATCGAAAAGTGGAACGGCCAGTTGCCACAATACCTAGGACAAGACACAGTTTTTAATATTCCATTGAGATAAAGAGGGGGATTTTTGAGTCAATCACAACAAAAACCAAAGCCGACCAAGGCTGAAGCAGAGGCTGCAGCTATCCGTAAACAAACGTTCCAACGAATTGGTATATCATTCGGCGCTATCGCGGCGCTTGCTGGCATGCTGTTTCTTGGTATTGGTATCGGCAAGGGTGCAGTGGCTTTTGGACCAGATGCGCAATATCGACAGTCAATCCAAAACAAAGACGGTAAGCTTAGTTATGACGGCATCGATGAACTTTATGGCGATCTAAAAGGTAGCTTTGACGGACAACTGGATACACAAAAGCTAAATGACGGGCTCAAAGAAGGTTTGGTTAAGGCCGCAGGCGACCCGTAC
The DNA here is from genome assembly GCA_023263015.1 of Candidatus Saccharimonadia bacterium. Lineage (GTDB taxonomy): Bacteria > Patescibacteriota > Saccharimonadia > Saccharimonadales > 2-12-FULL-41-12 > JALQXV01. The sequence continues at coordinate 1,667 of JALQXV010000086.1, read as the reverse complement.
ACCGAATATCTGACGCAAGAAGAGAATAAAGAGTTCAACGAGCAACTCAGTGGCTCATTTGAAGGAATTGGTGCTGAGCTAAACAAAAAAGAAGAAGCGATTGTGGTTGTTTCTCCAATTGCAGGTTTTCCAGCCGAAAAGGCTGGCTTAAAGTCTGGCGACATTGTTAGTAAAATTAATGGTGAATCAGCCTACGACTTGTCCTTAACTGAAGCGGTTAAAAAAATTCGTGGGCCAAAAGGCACTAACGTTAAGTTAGAGGTTATTCGTGACGGTAAACCAGTCGAGCTTGAAATAACTCGAGACCAGATCTCGACTCCAAGTGTTAAGTGGGAAGTAACTGGCGACAATATTGGTGTTATTACTATTAGCCGCTTTGGTGAAGATACTGCCAGCCTCACAAAACAGGCTGCTGGTGAGCTGCGCGCCAAAAATGTTAAAGGTGTTGTACTCGACATGCGCGGTAACCCAGGTGGTCTGCTCGAGGCTGCCGTGAGCATCTCTAGCCAGTGGCTACCTAAAGGCAAGATGGTCTTGCAAGAAAAGCGTAATGACGTAGTTGTCAAAACGTATAATGCTAGCGGCGGTGCACAGCTCGAAGGTGTACCAACAGTTGTTTTGATCGATAATGGTAGTGCCAGTGCCAGCGAAATTACAGCCGGCGCGCTAAAAGACAACGGCGCAGCAACAATCATTGGCACAAAGAGCTACGGCAAGGGGAGTGTCCAAGAGCTTCGTGAGCTTAACGGCGGCGGTGTTCTAAAGGTTACTATTGCTCGTTGGTTTACGCCAAACGGTCGAAATATCGACAAAGAAGGTATCGAACCTGACCAAAAAGTTGAAATCAAAGACGAAGATATAACAGCTAAACGCGACCCTCAAAAGGATGCGGCGATTAGTAAACTTAAACAGTAAGTAGAACAGTAAGTAAATTCACGGTCAGCGCGTACGTAACAATATATTATTTAAATTGTTAACTTACGCTAGGAGCTCAAATGAATTTGCCAGTTATATTACGATTCACAAAACTAGTCTTTAAACTTCGATTATTAATTGCTTTAGGGGTGCTGGTTGAACTAGCCGTTAAGCGTGCAATGCGCAGCTCAAGCAAGCGCTCTAAAAAGAATCATCTAAATAAAGACGATGCATTGAGTATGCTTGAAGATGTTTTCTCTAAAGCACGTGGTGCCGCGCACAATATACGGCGTTAAAACTATCGTTTACACTGCGTAGCGCTTGCGCGAACGGTCTTATCTGGGGTACACTTTAATACAGTAATTTGAGGTGTTAATAAGAGAGGGATTTTCTGCGTGGCAACGAAGCAGACTAAATATATATTTGTTACTGGTGGCGTATTATCAGGAGTCGGCAAGGGAATTACCGCTGCATCCATCGCTAACCTACTTAAAGCCCGCGGACTTACGGTCAACATCCAAAAATGCGACCCTTACCTCAACACCGATGCTGGAACGCTTAACCCAGCCGAACACGGCGAATGTTTTGTAACTAAAGATGGCGCCGAAACCGACCTAGACCTTGGCCACTACGAGCGCTTCCTCGACGAAGAATTAACTCAAGCCAGCTCACTTATGAGTGGTCGAGTGCTCCAAAAAGTCCTTGCCGACGAACGTGCTGGCAAATACGGTGGCAAGACCGTTCAATACATC
>JALQXV010000081.1 GCA_023263015.1 Candidatus Saccharimonadia bacterium | reverse complement strand
GCATGACCAAAATTGTCAGCCTCATTATTGCCATTTCTGATAACGATATTGTTGGCAAAGATAATAGTTTGCCGTGGGATATGCCAGCCGACTTGGCATACTTCTTAAAAATGACTCAAGATCAAAGCGTTGTGATTGGACGCAAAACATACGAGGCTATCGGACAGCCAATGACTGACCGCCAAAATATTGTGCTGACTCACCAAAAAGACTACGAAGCCACAGGTTGCGATGTAGTCCATTCCTTTGAAGAGGCGATTAAAGTAGCAAAGAGCGACATATTTGTAATGGGCGGAGCTACCGCATACACCACAGGCGAACCTTTTGCTACCAAACTATATCTAACACGTATCCATACAAACTCCGTGGGCGATACTTCGTTTACGCCAGCATCAGATTGGCAGCTAGAATCTGCTGAACACCATAAGAAAGATAGCAAAAACCCGTTTGATTATAGTTTCGAAACTTACACTCGTCCCATAACTACTGGGCGAATGTGATTAAGCAAGAAATAAGAGCCAGTAACCACAACCGTTTCATCCTCAAGCGCTCGTTCCAAGGCTAATTTAGGGTCGGGCTCGATCTCGACAGATGCAAAGCCGACTTGTCTGCAAAGCTCAGCAATGGCCGCTGGATCAATTGCCGCTCGCTGGGCATCCTGATATAGCGTAAAGGTAGTCACGACAATGGAATCGCTTAAGGAGCGGAGCTGTTCCAATACCGGTAAAACTTCACGAGTCTTGTTGTTACCAAGACTAAGCAAGATCGTCATCGACTTATCGGCAAAGCGCTCACGGACATCTCGCACCAAGGCCGACACTTTCTGTTCATTGTGCGAGCCATCCATAATAACTTCATTACCTAGATACGTTACAACTTCGAGACGGGCAGGGATATAAGTGCGTTCGGCTTGGGTAAGTTCATCACCGTCTAAACTACGGCTCAGTAAATACTCAACCGTCGCGATTGCGAGGTGCAAATTACGGCGCTGAAAGTGGGGCAGCGTCGTACTAGTAACTTCTTGTGACTCCACAATATGTAAATTATCAGCCGTAATGGCCTGCATAACTTCACCTGATTGTTGATGAATAAAAACGTGGTTGGCCGGTAAAATAATGCCAGCTTTTTGAGCCGCAATTTCGCCAAGTGTATCGCCAAGAATTTCGGTATGATCAAGCCCGATGTCGGTAATAACACACGTTTTGTCGTCCCGAGTAATAACGTTTGTACCATCCAATAGCCCGCCAAGGCCGACTTCGACCACCATATAGTCCACATTACGCTTTGCGAAAAGCCAGTAGGCAAAAGCAACCAGCACTTCAAAATAAGTGGGCTGTAAGTCCGTGTTATCCACAATATTCAAAAATTCACTCAATTCAGCACAGTAGTCTTGTTCAGGCAGTGACTGCAGGTTAATTTGTGCACGCTCACCGATAGTGTCAATGTGGGGCGAAACCGTTAATCCAACCGTATAGCCAGCACCTTGTAAAAGCGAAGCAACATAATACGCCGTCGAAGTTTTACCAGATGTACCGGCAATATGAACCGCCCTAACGGCATCTTGCGGATCACCGAGCGCAGTCATGAGCGCTCTCATGGTCGTAAGCTTGTAATGACCTGTCAGTACAGCAGGACGCATGTAGGCATACAGGGCAGACTGTGCCTCTAAAAAGCTAGAAATCTTAGGCATGCAAATAATTATAAGCTACTGATGCTAGGTGTTGATCAACATTTTAATAAGACGCCGGCGCATGCCATTGCCACGCAATAAATCTATCACATGCATAGCCGAATCTTCGAGCGGTTTGTCAGCTTCGATAAATGTATTTCGGTAGTTCATTTTACCTGCCTGAAAACCACGCTTAGCAATCATAAAATCATTAATACATAATCGAGATGCACTCAATCCTAAAGCCGCCATTAAACGCTCATCTAGCTGACCAGCGACTACTTTGCGTGCCTCTGGCGAAAGTCCATTCTCTTCAAAGTATTTACCTATAAAGGTCAACCCTTGCGGAACACGCTGCTGCAGTATGGCAAACCCACGGTACTCAGGACCATGATAGGCAAGGCCAGCATAATGTTCGGGTGAGTGGACATCGTGTTCTGGGCGGCTTTCTAGGCGACGGTTAATAGCGTCCATAACTCTTAAATCGGTAAATAGATTGAGCGGTCGCCTGTTTCGAGGGTCAATATCGTTATTGCTTTTACCGCTTAACGGGTGAGCAACTTTAACGCAGTAATCAGGGTGACCTGGAAGGGAATAAACTTGAGCGATCGAGCCAATACCCACATAATGAGCTCGCTTCCATTCAAGATTACCTTTATCAATAAGTTGCGGAGTTTCGTTCACGAAAGCTGCCATGACTTCAGGGTGCTCTTCGGCCAATTGCTGACCAGCTCCGGTGACCGCGACACGCTCGTAATCTGCAACGTCGTCCGGTAACGCTAAATGTGGCAAAGCTGAAAAATCGGTGCGTTCGCAAACTTGTTCAGACATAATACTATATTATATCATACTTATGGCAAATTGTACAGTATCTACGAAGTTTTGGTTTGCCAGATCTTACGTAACCAGCTCATAGCAAGTGTAGAAAGCAAAAACCCAGTAGGGGGCACAATAGCGTTAATCCAAGGGTTGTCATTGCCAATTACAAATAAA
>JALQXV010000075.1 GCA_023263015.1 Candidatus Saccharimonadia bacterium | reverse complement strand
GATTAGGCGGCATATGTCCCTCACTTGTCATTACGTTATACGGTAAGTATAACAACAAATGCTAAAATGCTGCTCGTTCTTCTAAAACAGATTCTTCAGGTTGACAATGTACGCAGAGATCTTCTCGATCGTATTCTGCTAGCCAGTGGCGAGTTGCTTTAAAGAATGATTCGTAATCTTTGTAACCAATAAAGTCTGCCGCGCGTCGCAACGCCCAACCAATTCTGCCGTAAAGTCGCACCGGACCCCACTGTACAGCTGCCCATGATGGCCCTGCCGGCATTACATAAATTGGCTTTTTAGCACTATAAGGCTTGGGAGTTTTTTGATCGACAATGATTGTATAGAGTGACTTAGCGATGTAGGCTCCGTCATAAATTGCGGTTTGAGCCATACCACTGTACGGCGTATCAGCGTTGTCGCCAATTACAAAAATACTTGGTTCGGACTGTAGGTACTGGTCAACTCGAACTCGTCCAAATTTATTGAGTTGAAAACCTTGTTCTGCAAAGAATGGATTATTTGCCATTCCGGCAGTCCAGATTACTGTGTGGCTTCGGATTGGCTTGCCATTAACAAATAACTCGTCATCGTCCTGAGCCTGCACGACAGACTTGAAGTACAGTTTTACGCCCCGTGAGCGTAGCTGTTTGGCTATTTTCTTCCCAATTTCTGCTGGCATACGAGGGACTAACCGTGGGTTAGATTCTACAAGATCAACGTGAACCGATTTGCGTTTAATGCCATGCTTGTCGCAAATATACTGAACATACTCGCCCAGTACTCCGGCCAGCTCTATGCCAGTAGGACCACCGCCCACAACCACGTAGTTTAAGTCGGGCTTACTCTCATCAATAATTTGTTGGTGTAAGTGGACTTTTAGTTTTTCGGCATCATGAAGCGTTTTAATGCCAAAAGCATATTCTTCTAACCCTTTAATACCAAAGTAGTTCGTAATTACGCCAAGCGACAGTACAAGGTAGTCATAGTGAATTTCTTGGCCATCGTTGGTTAATACGTACTTATAGCCGCGTTCAAGTTTTACTACTTTTGCCTTAACAATATTTATGCGAGATGGGTCAATTAACTCGACGAGCGGTATACTCGACACCTTTCGACTGCCGCCTGTAGCGGTGTGGTACAGTGATGGGTAATAACGGAACGTGTCGTGTTCGCTGATAAGTGTGATGTCAAACTGGTCGTCTTTTTTTAGTAGGTCAACAGCAACTTTAACTCCGCCAAAGCCTCCGCCAACTATAACTATTCTTTGTTTGTGTTTTTTCATAACGTATATGGTTATTGTAGTGAATACAAAAACTTCTGTAAACCTCTTATGGTTGATGTTACACTAGTTATGAGATGAGCAATACACAAAAAGAAACTGAAATATACGAAAAATTAGCAACTATTTTTGATGGCGAGATTGACCGCTCTATTCCTACCCGTGATTTTTACAGCCACGATGCCAGCATGTTCGAAATCATGCCCGGAGCTGTTGCGTTTCCTAAAAATAGCAAATCCATCCAAAAACTTGTCGGTTTTGTTAATGATCACAAGAAATATTTTCCTAAGCTATCCATAACCGCTCGTAGTGCCGGAACAGATATGACTGGGGGCGCGATTAACGACTCGATCATTATTGATATGACCAAGCACTTTGATAAAACTATTAAAGTTGATAGTGATTCCGCCCAAGTTCTCCCAGGGCGTCACTATCGAGACTTTGAAAAAGATACCTTAAAACACGGCTTACTTTTACCATCCTTCCCTGCCAGTCGAGAGTTGTGCACGGTTGGTGGTATGGTAGCAAACAATTCAGGTGGCGAAAAATCACTTGAATTTGGTAAAACCGAAAAATTTGTTAAACAACTTAAGGTAGTCTTTTCTGACGGCAAAGAATATACGGTAAAGCCACTCACCTATGCCCAGCTTAAGAAAAAGATGGCCCAAAAAGATTTCGAAGGACGTATTTACCGTGAGGTTTTTGAATTGGTCGATGAACACTACGATGTTATTAAGCTCGCTAAGCCGCATGTTTCTAAAGACTCAACAGGCTATCACCTATGGAATGTATGGGATCGTGAAACCAAGATCTTTGACCTTACGCAGCTGATTGTTGGCTCACAAGGCACACTCGGTATTGTTACCGATATCGAATTCCGCCTTATTAAAAATCCAAAACACTCTGGCAGTCTTATTATTTTCCTCGATAGTCTCGATACATTGGGTGAAGTTATAAACAATGTACTTACTCATAAACCTGCAACCTTTGAAGGTTTTGACAACTACACTCTAATGCTTAGCTTTAAGCTCTTTTTCTTCTTCCATAAAACCTTAGGTTGGTGGGGTATGATAAAGCTAGGCATCCAACTAATACCTTCGTTACTGGCATTCCGTCGAGGCATCCCTAAAATGGTTCTAATAGCCCAATTTACGGGTGATTCTAATGAAGAAGTTGCCCAGCGCGTGCATCAGCTGCGACTCGATATGCGTGAGTTTGGTCATGATGCCATTTTTGAAGAAGACGAAACCGAGGAACAAGAAAAGAAGTTCTTAATTATGCGACGCGAAAGTTTTAGCTTGTTGCGAAACAAAGTCAAAGATAAACACACTGCGCCATTTATTGATGACCTAGTTGTACCACCTGAACACTTGCCGGAATTCCTTCCTAAACTTCGTGTCATTCTTAAGAAGTACAAATTGCTCGCTACAATCGCTGGCCATATGGGTGATGGCAACTTCCACGTTATTCCATTAATGCGTTTTGAAGATGAAAAAGAACGTCGCAAAATTGAACCATGCATGCAAGAGGTTAACGCCTTGGTGCTTAAGTATGGTGGCTCAATGAGCGGCGAGCATAATGATGGCATGACAAGAGGCCCGTGGCTTAAACAACAGTACAGCCCACAAATGATGGCGCACTTCAGAAAAGCCAAACATATCTTTGACCCAGATAACATCTTTAATCCTCACAAGAAAACTGACTCTGATTGGGACTACAGCATGGCCCATTTGCGTCAGCATTTCTAGTATCATATAGTCGCATCTTTAACATAACCAAGTTATAATAGTAGTCCGTATGTTTAATGAGCCTGTGGTTTATGTGGACATTGAAACGACTGGAGGGAGCTATCGTTCGAGTCGTATTATTGAGTTTGCCGCCATTAGGGTTGAGCACGGCGAAGTCACCCAAACATATCAAACTCTGATTGACCCCGGATCGCCTATCCCCTACCACATTACAAAGCTCACGGGGATTACTAATCACGATGTTACAGGTGCTCCTTTTTTTGAAGAAGTCGCCGCAAATATTCACGAAATCTTAGATGGAGCAATTTTTATTGCTCACCACGTACGTTTTGATTTCTCATTTATAAAACGGCAACTTGAACTTTCAAATATTTCCTATAACCCTCGAATGTTATGTAGCGTTCGTATGTCTCGTGCCTTATATCCAGACCATAAAGGCCACGGGCTTGAAGCGATTATTAAGCGCTTCAATATTAAGACTCAAGCCAGACACCGCGCCTATGACGATGCCAATGCCGTCAAAGATTTTTTGGCATTAGCATATCAAGAGCACGGTCCAGAATTGTTTGCTGAGGCAATCCGTAAACAGCTCCGCCATCAATCATCGCCTCCGAACCTACCGAGTGGTGCTTTTGATGCTATTCCAAATACACCAGGTGTTTATACATTTTCGGATAGTTCTGGAATTCCGATATATATTGGCAAGAGTGTAACACTGCGCAAACGCGTTATGTCGCACTTTTCGCAGGACACAGCGATTGATAAAGAAATGAAACTTTCATTAAATACGCATAGCATTTCATTTGTTGAAACAGCAAGCGAACTCGAGGCATTACTGCTTGAATCGCAAATGATTAAAGAGCAGCTGCCCGTCTACAATCGTCAACTGCGCCGCCACAGTAAGATGTACGTGATAAAAGCGTCTGCCGATGAACGTGGCTATCTTACGACCAATATTGATTTTGTAGATACGCAAGACATAACTCCAAACCACTCTACGTACGGAGCTTACTCGTCACGCATGAAGGCCCGAGCTGCCCTGCAAACTGCTCAAAAGACCTATGACTTGTGCCCTAAACTTCTTGGGCTAGAAAAATCTAGTGGGGCCTGTTTTAGCTACCAGCTGCATAAATGCTACGGGGCCTGCAAGCAAGCTGAATCTGCCAAAGAATATAATCAACGTTTCGAAACGGCATTCGCTCGGCAAAAAATGGAAGCATGGCCTTACGTTAATCCAATCGTAGTTTCTCATCAAACATCAAACTTAGTAATCGATAATTGGAATGTAGTCGGTGAGATTAAAAGCGACGAAGGCTGCGAAACATTATTTAAGCCATGGCACCACCCGTTTGATCTTGATACCTATAAAATTATTCGCGCCTATCTTAGCAATAAAACTCAGAACTTTACGTTACGGCAAATTAGCCACGACGAGCTTCAGGCCCTTAATTGTTAGAAACTTTACTGCTTACGGCGGCCGCTTATTCTTTAATGCTGTTATAACGTAATTGAAGGGGGCTAGAATGCAAACCAGTATACGTGGTAAATCTGTTGCAATGATTTCGAGTGACTATTTTGAAGAAAGCGAGCTTATAGAAACAATGGCAGCCATTCAAGATGCCGGAGCTCATGTTGACGTTATTGCACCACACAGCGGAGAAATTAAAGGACTTAAACATACAGACCCTGGACAGTCGGTACCTGTAGATATTACCTTGGACGAAATGGATCCAAATAAATATGATGCTATTGTGCTACCTGGTGGAGCCATTAACGCCGACAACCTTAGAATGAATGATAAGGCGCGTCAAATTATTCGCCAGTTCATGGATGCCGGAAAAGTTGTTGCAGCTATTTGCCACGCACCTTGGGCGCTTGTTTCGGCTGGACGTGCCGATGGTAAACAATTTACTAGCTTCCCAACTATCCAAGATGATATTCGCAATGCAGGCGGAGAATGGGTCAATGAAGAAGTTGTAATTGATCAAAACTTAATTACCAGTCGTAAGCCTGACGATATTCCAGCTTTTAGTCATGCCGTCATACAATCGCTAGCAACTGCCTAAATTATAGTTCTGTCGCTGATTTCATCTGGCATAAAACCTTTGGGATGCTTAAAGTTTGCCTCCCATTTAGTTCCCTTGCCGTAGCCAAGATCCTTCATCAACTTTGTAGGTGCATTTCGTAAATGCAGTGGTACTGGCAAGTTGTTGTAGTCGTCTGCCAATCTTAATGCCTCGTGCATAGCATTTGCTACTTCGCGAGACTTATCGCATTTAGCTAAAACAGTTGCGCAGTGAAATAAATTGTACTGACATTCGGGCATGCCGATCCGCTCTACCGCCTGGAAGGTACTAACCGCTAAGTTTAGCGCAGCAGGAGCAGCAAGACCAATATCTTCACTAGCAAAAATTATCATACGACGGGCCAAAAATTTAGGGTCTTCTCCAGCTTGTAGAATCCGCGCCAGATAGTACAAGGTGGCGGTTGCGTCACTGCCGCGCATTGACTTGATAAATGCGCTTATTAAATTGTAGTGTTCTTCACCATTCTTATCATATCCAGGCAGTCGTTTTTGTGCGGCTGACTTTACTACTTCTGTCGTGACAACCTTATCTGTTAACTCCCACGCTAGTTCAAGATTGCCAAGTGCAACTCTGGCATCTCCGCCA
>JALQXV010000059.1 GCA_023263015.1 Candidatus Saccharimonadia bacterium | reverse complement strand
TGTAAGCTATTTTGAAATTGGCTGCTCAGTATAAAGATCAAGGTAACCCTTATGTTTAGTATTCAAGAGCTCAGTTAATTGCTTAATAAGGTCTTCTGGGTCTTCGCTGAAAACTACATTTTCGCTCTGAGACTCGCCCGCAGCATGTAGAATATCCATAATTTCCGAGCTTACACCGCCGGCTCCTTGCAAAAATCCAATTGGTGTATTTGTCTCCATAGCAATAGTAAATTCGTGCAATGTACCGAGCCGTCCACCAATGCTGATTACCGCATCAGCCGAGTTGATTAGTAGAGTGTCACGCCCCACATAATGTAAGCCAGTATACAAAATTGCATCGTAGGCTTTTAGTGGTAAGCGGTACTTGTGAACATGCTCAATCTTACTAGCAGCTGGGCTAATGCCTAGGCTCATGGCGCCGCCCGACGCCTTGTAGCCTTCGGCCGAGTAGTTTGGTAAACCAATTGTGGCTCCAGTTAGGAGCGAGTAGCCAGCATTAGCAATCGCCGCTCCTGCGGCCCATGCCAGCTCGCGTCCTTCAGTAACACTATGGCCTTTGGCCGCACCAGATACACAAATTTGATACAAAATAATTCTTTCTTTTAACGCTTATGCTTAATCATACTATATCTTCGTCTTCAAAATCTATGCGACTCATAACGTCCTTCAGAAACGCAGGATTTTGCATATAGCGGTGGCTTAGCTCTTCCCATACTCGCTGCTGCACATAGTCAGTACTGCCCTCGGTGTGTTGACGTTGGTTGCTTGCGTTAGTAACCACATCAAGCAAATGCATAGAAACTGGCTCGTCGTCATCGGCCACGAATATATAGGCTGCATCAGCCCAAAACGGCATATGACTATCAGCAAATTCGCGGGCTAATGTTTCAATGGGTAGCTCAACATCAACATCTTCATGTTGCAAATGAGGCTGCTCAACATTTGCAAATGATTGAGGGTTCTGAGCAAAGTATCTTTGTAGAACCTTCCAGCCAATTTCATGTTCTTTTATATTGCCCCGTAAACCGTTTAAGATCGCGTCGCAGAAGTATTCTCCAAAGTCTGGTTTAACACTACGTAGCCTAAAATATGCACTATAAACACGAGCTTCATACAGAGTTTGTAGAATAGCGAGTGTCATTGCTAGCGTATCTTGCGGAAAACGCCGCGGACTTGGTAGCAGCATTACAGTCCCAGTTTCAAAGTTTGGAATAATAATTCTGTGGCTATTAAAACCGCCCTTGCGAAGCTTCTCTGCCCGATTCTTATCAACAATAAAGATCTGACTTTTTACGGCCTGAAAATCGGTACTATTTAACTTTTTAAAGCAACCGTGAACTTTATTAGTCCATTCCGCAGGTTCGGTGTGGTAAGCAATTGTCAGTAATTCATATCCACTACCCCTTTTAAGCACAGAGTCGATTGAACGAAGTCCAAGAGCTTTTAGCGTCTTTTTAGGTGGCTGCTTTTTTAGTAGCTGCTTAATGCATGCATGTTTAACAACCCAAACATCTCGGTTAAGTGTTAAAGAGTCAATAAAAGTAACTATTTTCTTAGCAACATCTTGGGGTGTATCTTCACCAGTAATCGCAAGCCGTTTTTCAAGTTGCAAATTAGTTTCGGCAGCCCGATGGCGTAGTGCGAAATACAGTTCCTTAGCGGTCGTATCGTCAACGTCTAAGCCAAGTTGCTGCACCACCTTGCGACGACCATGAACGATATCCGAAGTTAAACGTACATCATGGCTATTGCCGCCACTAAGCCGCTCCCAATTGCGAAGATTGTGGCTAAAGTGGGGCTCTGGTGCCCCGAGTATATCTGAGAGCACTCTACTCAAAGCTTAGATCCGTTCCGGTTTATACCATTCAGGTGCTTTTTGAAGTAGTGCACCAAGCTCTTTCTCGCCTAGTAAACCGGCCTGCGCACCAACATGCTGCACAACATTCATTGAGCTAATTGGAGCCCACTGCAAAGCGCCTTCAACATTATTACCCTTAATAATTGCAGCCACAAAAGTTGAGGTAAAGGCATCACCCGCACCAGTTCGCTCTACTGGCGGTGCTGGATCTGGATAAATTGGCATTTTAAAGCGATTTTCACCATCGCTACCGTAACTACCGTTAGGCCCATCGCTAATAAGAACGATCTTTGGCCCAAGCTCATGCAGGCGATTGAATAGGTCATGAATGTCATCGTAGTTACCACCGGTAACAAATACTGCCTCTTCACGGTTAAGCGCCACCAACTCTGCTCGCGCATACACGTGCTTTAAGCGTTCAATACCAGCTTCCATTTGGAAGGTACCTGGCTGGAATGCTAGCTTAACTTCTGGGTGGTCGTTAAGCCATTCAACCATGTCATCATGGTACTCAAGTGCTTTGGCACTGATGGAACTAAAGTAAATCCACTTTGGAATTTCCTTTGGTCGCAAGTGTGGCCAGTGGTATTTATACTCTTCGTGCTTTACAAGAATTGTTCGTTCACTCTTGTACCAAAGCACGTAGTGGTAGTTGCTAACTTTTTTTGGATTAATATGCACAAAGCGCGCATCAACATCTGCTTTTTGGAGCGTAGTAATAATTTCTCGCCCTGCTGCATCACCACCAACGTTCGAGACCAAGCCACTTTCAAGGCCGAGCTTAGCAAAGTTAACGGCAGCGTTAGCCGAGTTACCTACAGCTGGCAAAACTTCTGAGTGATCAAACGGAATTTTGGTACCAAATGGCATCGCCAAAACTGCTCCCTGATCTGTATCGTAGGTCTGTGCCCGATCATCAAGTAACTTTACAAAAGCATCGGTAACTACGTCACCTACGCTCAGCACATCTATTTGGCTCATCTATTTTCCCCACCCTTAAACTGTTTATGCTTTTATCTGTTAGTATTGTGCCAGATGTCAGCCGCTCAGGCAATATTAAAACGTACTAGTTCCAAGCGTCTTCGTCACTGGCAGTAACTTTAACTGCATCGGTCTTCTTTAAAGACATGCCTGCAGAATTGAACATATCAAGTTTTTCTTCAACTACTAGTTGAACTGCGTCTATTACTTCGTCCATCAATTTAACGACGGCATATTCGGATTTATTGTCGTCCAATACCTTTTCTAGAGTATTTCGATAAGCGACACGCATGTCGGTATTTATGTTAACTTTAGAAACTCCGTTTTTGACTGCTTCAACAAAATAATGACCTGGGGTACCAGAACCACCATGTAGCGATATATTGCAATCAATTGCTTGACGAATTTCTGTCAATAGCGCAATGTCGAGCTTTTTAGGTACTGGGTATTTACCATGCAAGTTGCCTACCGCCGCCGCAAATGTATCAATACCAGTAGCTTTAACAAATTCAGCTGCTCCTTCTGGCGTGCTGAACGTTTTGCGAATCTCTTCGTAATTAATTTCGTCTTTAAAAACGTTACTACCGCCACCAAAGTAATGCGGCTCACTTTCAACCAAAGCGCCAGTTAATCGAGCATAGTTTACAACTTCTTTTGTACCGTTAATTATTTCTTCTAGCGATGCTTCTTTATTGGCCTGAGATATATCGATATGGATAAATTCGTAACCCGCTTCAATACCTCGAATTGCATCTTTAACAGATGGTGAGTGGTCAAGATTAATGAAAATTTCGATACCAAGCTCTTGCTTGTAATTATCAACCATATCGCGGACGTTTTCATGGCCGAGCGCATCAACTTCGCCCTTACTAACTTGTACAATAAGCGGTGCGTTCTTAGCCGCAGCTGCTCTTACAACAGCCTTGAGTGTTTCTTGGTTATCCAAGTTAAATGCACCGAGGGCAAAACCGTGTTTACGGGTTCGTTCCATTAGCGCTCGCGCAGACGTAGTATTTTGACGAATTTGATTGAGTGTAAGTGACATATTGCTAGAAGTATACCTGATACCGCTTATGCTTGCATAGCCGAAAACTAGTCAACTAAACTATGAGCCGCTAGCATTATATGCTTGGCAGTCAGACCAAAGTGTTCGAGTAATTCATCAGGACTACCCGATTCTCCAAAGCGGTCTCGCATCCCAATTCGCTTTAATAACGCTGGGTGTTCTTCTGATAGCAACTCAGCCACGGCACCGCCAAGCCCACCATTAATCTGACCTTCTTCGACAGTAATTACTTTGCCAGTTTTCTTAACACTATTTAAGATAGTGACGTTATCGAGAGGTTTGATTGTTGGGCAATGAACAACCTCAGCATCGATGCCTTGTACGTAGAGCTTGTGGGCAGCCACGAGCGCTTGGTACGTCATCGCGCCAGTAGCAATAATAGTTACATCCTTACCGGGCGCATACACATATGCTTTTCCAATTTCAAATGGCGTTTTATCAGTCGTTATAATTGGCGTAGCTTCACGAGCTAAACGCAAATAAGCCGGCCGACTGTCCTTAGCAAGCGCGCGAGTAGCCTTTTCGGCTTCTACGCTATCACCTGGTGCCATTACCACCATATTAGGTAACACTCTCATTAATGCGATATCTTCCAACATTTGGTGAGTTGCGCCGTCTGGGCCAACGCTAACACCAGCATGTGAACCAACAATCTTAACAGGCTGATCATTCAAGCAAATTGTTGTCCGAATTTGTTCCCAGTTTCGCCCTGGGCTAAATGCGGCATAACTACTAACAAATGGAATCTTGCCCATAGCAGCCAAGCCAGAGCCAACCGTTACAAGGTTTTGCTCGGCTACGCCAATTTCTATAAAGCGATCTGGGAATTCATTTTTGAAGAGGCTCATTTGAGTGCTGTCTGTTAAGTCCGCGCAGGCTGCAACAACGTTTTCATTTAATTTGCCGGCCTCTAGTAAACCTCGGCCAAAGCCTTTACGAATCGGTTCCTTGGCCGCATCTTTGGAATCAAAATTAGGTACTAAGTGGTAGTCGCTCATTATTGGTGTTCGCTCCTAATTCGACCTTGTAGTGTACGAAGATCGTGCAGTGCCTGTTTAGCTTGCTCGTGGTCGGGTGGTGCACCGTGCCAATGGAAGTCGTATTCCATAAAACCAACACCCTTACCTGGTACAGTGCGAGCGATGATCATTACAGGTTTTTCGACAATGGCTCGTGCGAGCGCACAGGCGTCAATAAATGCTTCGATATTATTGCCATCAATTTCAAGAACATGCCAACCAAATGACTCCCATTTAGCAGCTAAATCCTCAAGCGGCATAACACTTTCGGTTGGTCCATCGATCTGAATATTGTTACGGTCGATAATTCCAATAACGTTATTCAGCTTATACTTACCTGCCAACATGGCAGCTTCCCAAATATTACCCTCGTTAAGTTCGCCGTCGCCCATGACCACATACACCCAACGATGCAAATCTTTATTCATACGCATAGCGAGCGCCATTCCAGCAGCTTGGCTTAACCCGGAACCGAGCGGACCGCTCGTATTTTCAAGACCAGGTAACTTAGTTCGCTCTGGGTGACCTTGCAAACGAGAACCGAATTTGCGAAGCGTCATTAGTTCTTTCTTATCAAAATAGCCCGCATGCGCCATCGCGGCATAGCGGACCGGCACAGTATGCCCGTTACTAAGCAGTAATATATCGCGCTCATCCCAATCTGGCTTTTTAGGGTCGTGCTTTAAAATATCAAAGTAAAGTGCAGCAAAAATATCCGCTAAACCTAGCGGACCGGCGCTATGACCACTACCAGCTTCTTCAAGCATTGTAATAATACTTTTACGAATTTCATTGGCTTTAAATTCAAGTTCAGAAATACTATATGTTTTTGACATGTTGCTTATGATTATGAGGCAAGCTGACCAAAGGTGCAAATTATTGCTTAACTTATATTTTTATGTTATAATGTATAGATGCCCCACGAAAATCGTGAAACTCTTAGAAATACACAAGAACAGCAGCTACTGCTCGACTATGAAGCTGTCCACAAAGACATCGGGCCTGAGTTGCATAGCGTATATAATGATACTGCATATCAAATCTGCGGCATTCTACACGATACCGAACCTGAATTTGACCTTGCCGAATGTAGTCGTCAAGTGGCCGAAAATCTTGATGCTCACGCTGTTTCATATGGACAGTTGCTTGAAGCGCAAACAGTCTCATATGTCATTGCAACATTTCCAACTGATGATGTCGAAGATCAGGTTAAGAGCCCGAGTCGCTATATTAAAGAACATGGCTTTACTAGCAGCATGCGGCCTCAGCTACGTGTAGCAAAGACAGACGCCATTGCTAGTGTTAAATCGTCTATTATTGAGGCGCTCGAGACCGACACAACAAGACAGACAACTCAAAGTGAAGTTGATACAGAGGAAATTGAAGAACGCGTTATCGCAGCTCGGCAAGCACAGATTGATAAGATTCGTGAAACAGCCGAGTTAGTCAAAGCACTTAGTCCAGAGATCATCAGCTTAAAAGCCAAAGTATTAGGTCGGGTACTCAGCTCGGCATATGGAATTAAAGACCAAACTCCTGAACTAGATAAAGACGAGTTTAAGATCGTGAATGTCATGAATCAATTTCGTGACCAACTGAATAGCTTTAATCAAGGCTATGGTCCAATTGTACGAGCTGTTACCGAAGAGCTTAAAGCAACGGTCGAAACTCGCATGAATCATGCAATCAGCCCATACTATCTCTCAATTATTGCCAAACACGCCGAAACGCTCCCAGAAGAAGTTGAGAAAGCCTATAGCCACACAGCTCGCCGAGGCGTCATATACAAGCCTGGCACTAAAGATGAGGCGACAGACAGTTCAACAGAAACAATCCGACAGCAAGCTGAGCCAACAATCAAAAATGGTTCGATTGGTACGATTGAACAACCGTTTAGCTGGGCTGAAGGTGATGAACTGGAGCTTTCGATCCAGTACGATTCGAATAGTGGAGTTGTTTACTGTAAAGCTTTGCCAAAATGGGCTCGTGACATTAGTGATGATATACGTATCGAAAAAATTACTCGTCAAACACTTGATCGAATGTGGACTCAAGTTGTAAGAATAGAAGCCAGCAACCCAAATGGCACCAACTACTACATCAAAAAGGTCGACGACATTAATAGTGAAGATTTTGATGATTTCCTTATTTTAGGGTTTGGCAACACTACTCCAAATGCTAAACGTATTTACTATGCAAAAACTACTTGCGAACGCTTTGATGACATTGCACTTTTGGCAGCCGAAAAAGATATCGAACCCGATACACCGTTACTCATTTTGTTAAGCGAAACTGATAAAGCAAACCAACTTGCAACCTATGCAGGGTTCGGAGTTAAACGAGCCTCTGCAAAAGCCAGAAACGTTGGAGCTATTTAGAAATTAGTTCGGTTAACTGTTTGTAGGCAAGTGCCGGATTATCCGCCTTTTGGACTGCCCCGCCAACGTTTAGAACATCAATACCGCCATCAGCAAGCTGCTTAGCGTTCTCTAGGTTAATGCCGCCGTCCCAACCAATCTCTAGATCTGGGTGATGGGCTTTTGCCTGCTGCACCTTTTCGAGCAGATCCAAGTTAGCATGCCCGCCGTAATGCCCAAGATTACCACTGAATATAAGTAGGTGATCGAAACTGTTGATTATCTGTTCAATATTAGCAACTGGCGTGTCAGGCATAATAGACAACCCAACTTTAATGTTTTCCTTATGAAGTTCCGCTGCAAAGTGCATGTGGTGAAACATTGTTTCTACATGAATTATCACCATATGCGGCTGCAGATGAATTAATGCCTCCAAGTGTTCCATTGGACGTTGGTACATCATATGTACGTCAACTTCATGAAACGAGTGTGGCCACCATAAGTCTTTGAGAGGCACCGACGTAGTCGGAGCAAATTCACCATCCATTAGATCAAGATGCACGCGTTTTGTAAACGGTGCAATCCGCTGAACTTGCTGGTCGTATTCTAACTGACTGTACGCAGTTACGGTTGGTACAATCTGAGCCATTACTATGAGTCCAGTTTGTTAATTCGGCGTACATGTCGTTCATCACCGCTAAAAGGAGTGCTGAGCCAGATCGAGACAGCCTGATTAACATCATCAGAATTTAAGAAACGCCCTGCCAAACTCAACATGTTAGCATTGTTATGCTGACGATTTAGGCGTAAAATCTCAAATTCATCTTGTGGCTGGTTACCGCTAGCATCTACAACACCAATAGCTTGGGCTGGGCCGTAATAAACACCACATCTCACGCCTTTTACTCGGTTAGCGGCAATAGCTTCGCCTTCGCCACTGCCTCCAAAAATAATGCCAGCTTCAAATTCACCATTGGCGACAGCTTGAGCAGCTGGTGTTATAAAGTCCGGATAATCGTCGTTTGGGTCATAGCTTGTAGGACCAAAGTTTACGCACGTATGCCCTGCTGCTTCAAGTTCGGCTTGAAGTTTTTGTAACTGTTCAAATCCTGCATGGTCGGTACTAAGGGCGATTTTCATGAGCTTAGTATATTACGCTTGGATTAATCGACCAACGTCGGCAACGAGTTCAACTAAGCGATTACTGTAGCCCCACTCATTGTCGTACCAAACCACCACTTTAACTAAGTTGCCGGCAACAACGCTTGTTAGTAGCAAATCTACGGTACCCGAGTGGCTATTACCTATGTAGTCATGGCTGACTAATGGTTCTTCACTAACTCCTACAATACCTTGATAGTAAGGATCTGCGGCTGCTTTTTTAAAGACACTGTTAATTTCATCGACTGTTGTGTCACGTTTTAGTACTAGGGTAATGTCGCTTATAGATACAACCGGAGTTGGTACACGAATGCTTAGACCATCAAACTTACCTTGCAAGCTTGGAACTGTTAGAGCGGTGGCAATTGCGGCACCGGTGGTTGTCGGGACAATATTTACAGCAGCAGTACGTGCTTCGCGCAAATCCTTGCTCGGAGCATCCTGAATGCTTTGACTGGCGGTGTAGCTATGCACAGTTGTAAGCATAGCTTTATCTACGCCAAAGTTTTGTTCCATGATGTCCATAACAGCAGCTGCGCTGTTAGTGGTACAGCTCGCATTGCTTAAAATATCACCAGCTTCTTTAAGTTCATCTTCGTTAGCACCAATAACAATAGTCTTAATTTCTGGACTTTTAGTCGGACCAGACAAGACTACCTTTTTGGCCCCTGCGTCTAGGTGTAGCTTGGCGTCTTCATACTTAGTAAAGCGACCAGTTGATTCAATTACTACATCAACATTTAAGTCTTTCCATGGCAGGGCCGCAGGATCGCGCTCAGCCGATACTGGGATTTTAACGTCATTAATAATTAGGTGATTATCGTCAAAGGAAACACTATGCGCGTATTCACCGTAATTGCTGTCATGCTTTAGCAAATGCGCCAGCGTCTTAGTATCGGTTAGGTCGTTAATGCCTACGACTTCAAGATCAGTTCGATCAAATGCTGCTCTGAATGAGATACGGCCAATTCGACCAAATCCGTTAATTGCCACCCTAGTTTTCATGTTATGTACCTGTTTACGTGTCTATTGCTTTTAGTATGTCAATAAACGTAACCAGTTTCAAGGTGTGATACAGATTAGTGTGTACTACTTAGCGAATCGTTCGATACACTCGTTGATGATCTTCTTAGCGTGATCGATATCACCCCAGCCTTCAACAACTGTTGAGCCTGGCTTTTTAAGATCTTTGTAGTGCGTAAAGTGGTGTGCCACTTGGTCAAGCCAACGCTGTCCAAGATCTTCCAACGAATTAATGCTATCACCGTTATTGCGGTCGTCAGCTGGCACACAAACTACCTTATGATCAGCTTCGCCGTCATCAATGAAGTTAAGAATACCGATGACTTTAACCTTTAGGAGCAAACCGGTTGGTAGTGGCTCTGGTGAAACTACAAGCGTATCAAGTTCGTCACCGTCTTCATCGAGCGTACCTGGAATAAACCCGTAGTTACACGGCTTTGCAAAAATCTTAGGCTCAACTCGATCAAGTTCAAAACACGCAAGTTCACGGTTCCATTCGATCTTTAGGCTTGAGCCTTCTGAAATTTCAATAACAGTGTTAATAACACCGCCATCAACATCGCCTGGGGTAACAACTTTATTAAAATCTGGCATATAGGTAAATCCTCTCTAAGCTTTTGTCAGTAATTTCATTATAAAACATCGTGCTTCTCAATAGTGCAAGAGGTGCAGCGAAAAGTACGAAAGTCCTATATACTTTAGCATATGATTTTGATTGGCCATCGAGGCGCTGCTGGTATTGAGCCTGAAAATACGCTTCAAGGCATAGAAGTTGCCCGCGAGTTAAATGTTGATATGATAGAATTTGATTTGCGCGTTACCAAAGACAATAAGCTTGTCCTTTTCCACGACGCCAATTTGCTCCGCATAACTGGCATAAACAAGAACATCGCCGATGTGACGCTCAAAGAGCTGAATACAACCATCACTAAAAGTGGGTATCCAATCCCAACCTTTAAAGAAGCATTGGAAACAGCTGGAGACACCCCATTACTGCTCGATTGTAAAGGCAAGGGCTGGGCTCAATTAGTTTACAAAGAGCTACAAAGCTATACCGGACCAACTCCAGCTGTTACCGCAATTGACACTGAGGAAATGTTAGCTTTTGCAAAGCTTCGTCCAGACGTTAAAACGTATGTTTCAGAACTTACACAACCGTTCCAAGGCTTGTATAAAGCTAAGTTGCTCGGTTTTACCGGTATATCACTTAATTTTTGGGTTCTTAGCCCATTAGCTTACTATTACGCTCGTCGTAATAATTTAGAATTCATGATCTTTACCGTAAATAGAGCGTTCTTCGCTCGATTCTTGCACATGCTCTACCCTGCGGCCGCCATCATATCAAATAATCCCGACAGGCTATTACACCTTCGGGATCATTGTAAGCATAAAAATTAGTTGCTCGCTAAGCTGTGACGGCTGTGGCTGTGCGTTCTAACTCTTCAAGATACTGTCGCATTGTTAAGGCTGCCGTGGCACCTTCACCCACTGCACTTGCGATCTGCATTGTAGCGCCGCTTCGAACATCACCCGCTGCAAAGACACCAGGGATATTTGTATGTAGCGCTGAATCGGTTTTAACTAAACCAACCTCATCAAGTTCAACCGCACCATTTAAGAAACCAGTGTTCGGTAGTAAGC
>JALQXV010000036.1 GCA_023263015.1 Candidatus Saccharimonadia bacterium | reverse complement strand
CAAATTTGGGCAATCAATGGCTGTTCTTCAGCTTCGTATCGAAATCGTTTAATAACATTTTCGCGTCCAGCCGACTGGATTCCGTCTACGTTAGCAAACTCGGTAAAGTACAGATCAAACGGAGATGTTCGTTGAATAATCCGACGAAAAACCGTGTCGGTCACATCTTCCATGGGCGCCAATACCAAAAAAGGGCGTGGCAAGTTGTTAATATAACTACTCATTCGACTATACATTATACCCTGTAACCGTTACGATAGGGGTAACATCATGAAAAACGAGGTCTCACACTCCATACTTGGCGATGGCGCACAGGTAGCTACCAGCCTACTCAAAAAAGCAGGCTATAGCATTGATGAAAATGGCCGTGCCAGTCGATCTTCAATCAATATCTATTTGTCGGGCACCTTGTTTGGGGCGATTCCTATTAGCGGAGATACTAATAAAGACGGCGAGGTGCTTCACGCACTTGAAGCTCCAGCTCGCACTAAACTAGAGGATTATAATCAAGATATTGCTAACTTGCGGTCTAAGAAACCAAGCATATTTTATAAACCCCAACCGATTCAAAAAATAGTAAAACGTCACTTTACTTCCGTTGAGATCCAAAAGATATTGCTATTCCCTTTTATATTTCTTGGATACAGCCCCCTACAAACTAAAGTTAACACTTCATTAAGTTCTACCAAGAAGCTCAACCTACTCGTTATCCGCTGTAAGCTTAAAAAATCATACAAAGGCACAGCTACGCACAATTTCGTGATTAGTCGTGATCTAACTGCTTATAGCCGAAGATTATTTGGAACCCGAAAATGGCCAGGTGACCCTTCTTACTACGTTCGAATTTCTGCCAAAGAGTTGGTGATCGAAGTGCCAATTTCGAGCAATGACAAACACAGTGTTGAAGAACGGGAAAAGTACGCCGACTGGATTATTGATCAAGCAGAGAAAACACTTCACTTAGACGGGTTGTCAGCTCAATTTAAAGCGCAAGCTTAGCGGCAACTGTTGCTAAAGCTTCGTAATCTGGCTCAGCTGACATTTTGGCGTTTTGCTTAGCAGCATGATCTTGATGATTAGCTGGATTGTAAGGAATCACATGAATATGTGCGTGTGGTACATCTAGGCCAATTACCTTAAAAATAGTCCGGAACCCTGTTTTTGCTTCAAAGTGGACGGCGAGCTTTTTTGCCACCGCCCATAGGTTAACGTAATCTTCGTCGCTTAGATCATAGATCTTATCGACTTGCTTCTTAGGCACGACTAGCGTGTGCCCTTCTTCGCTTGGATAAATATCTAGGAATGCGATGCAATTACCGTCTTCGTAAATCTTATTACAAGGAATCTCTCCCTTGATGATTTTAGTAAAAATCGAGTCTTCCATCTGGTCTATTCCCATCTAAAGACTTTGAATGCAATTGCATATACGACTACAGCCCATAGCGCTAATAGTCCCATCTGAGGGGCAATGTCGATGATGGTTTTACCTTCGGTAACTACAAATCGAATACCATCAATAAACGGAGTTAGTGGCAAGTAGGCTGTAATATTTTGCAGCCATTCAGGCATTAAGAATCGAGGGAAGAATGTACCGCTCAAGAACATGAGTGGCAGTGCAACTGCCTGAGCCAGTGGAGCGGCTTGGTTTTCATTCTTTGCCCAACCGCCGATAGCTAGACCAATTCCAAATAACGTAATCGTGCCGAGGATTGTGAGTGCCAATAAGCTAAAGTAGTCACCCCTCATATTGAGGTCAAAGACGGTGAGCGCTACAGCAAACATTAAACCAACCGATAACAGGCCTATTGTTGCGGTTGAAAGCACGTTACCAAGGAAGTACTGCCAAACTTTAAGCGTAGTAGTCTGGTAACGACGCAGAACACCTCGTTGCTTGAGACGCGGGAATACGTTAGCTGGGCCAAACACGCCTAAGGAAAGAATGGCAAAACCAAGTAACCCAGAGAATGTATAGTCAAACTGGGTCTGACCTTTGGTTGCCGTGGACTCGGATTTAACAGTGAACGGCGTATCTGTTGGCACGAGTCCATTGTTTATTTCCTTAAAGACTCCATCTAGAATTGCCGTCAAGGTTTGAGCTGCTTGCTGGTTATTTTGATCGTAGAGAATGGTTGTTTCACCAGATGGGTACTGTTTACCGTCTTTAATATCTCCAAAGTTTTCTGGCAAGATAATGGTTGCGTCAACTTCGCTTCGGTTCATTCGCTCTTTGGCTTCATCGATATTGGTGATTCGTTCATCTATTTCAAACGTTTTATTATTTTTAAATTCTTCGGTGAATTTCTTAGAAAATTCGCTATCGGATTGATTTACGTAACCCACCTTAAAAGAGACATCATTATTGCCCTTATTTAGACTTCCAAAAATAAACAAGAAGATAAGCGGGAACATAAAGACAAAGAAGATTCCGACTTTGTCACGGAACAAACGCTTGGTATCTATCTTGGCAAACGTGAATACTGGTAGTAACGCTTTCGAAATTTTACCCATATTAGTCCCGTAGTTCCTTTCCTGTGAGGTCAATAAAGACGTCTTCCAAGTTTGCGTCGGAAGC
>JALQXV010000105.1 GCA_023263015.1 Candidatus Saccharimonadia bacterium | reverse complement strand
GTTGGAGTTCAAAAGACTATCGATACATCTAAGAAGATGATGATGTCGCCTGGCACCGCCGAAGGCGAAGCTCGAGGTGACTACAAGTGCTACCAAGACGATCAGTTAACTAAAGAAAAGCCTTGCTTCACCGCTGCGTCTATTGGTGACGGTGCGTACCTTAAAATGGACGAACACGTGCACGGTATAGCAACCATTTCACGTAATGGTAAGAATATTCCTCAGACATACATTCTAAAAATTGAAGATGCTAGCGGCAAAACCGTTGAAGAATGGAAACCATCCGAAGGAATTCAAGCCATTCGCGAAGATGCAGCTTACATTGTTGCCGATATGATGAGCGATCCACGAGCCAGCTATCTCGCAACTAAGTCTCACAACTACAAAGGCTGGAAGTTCGGCTACAAGACCGGTACAACTAACGACTCTAAGGATGGTTGGATGGTCGGTATGTCTACTCAGTACGCTGTAGCAACTTGGGTTGGTTATCACGACCGAACCAAGGAACTGAGCGGCTTCATGGAAACTATGACTCAGCCAATCGTTTCCGGCTGGATGCAAAAAGCGCATGATCCACTTAAGCCAGAGGATCGTCCAAAACCTGCTGGCGTCCAAACTCTGCCTGCCTTTGTCGTCCGAAGCCACGTCGGCGTTGGCTCAGTCGAACCAAGCCCAACCAACGATCTATTCCCTTCATGGTATAAGAAGAGTAGCAATAACACTCGACAAACCATTGACGTCGTATCTAACAAACTAGCCACCGACTGTACCCCTGGACGCGCCAAAAAGGAAACAACTGGTGCTAACGCTAACGAATTCTCAAGTGACCGCTTTAACGGCACTGGCGGTGCCAACACTAATGAAAAAGACGATATTCACAAGTGTGAAGACGCTAAGCCGTCAATCAGCTTAACAGTTGATGGCAGCAACGGTAATTACACCTTCACAGCAAACGTTAATCAGGGCACACACCCAATATCTAGCGAACGCTTTAAAGGTACCGTTAACTTCCTTGTTGATGGTAACGTGATTGGTAGCCGCGAAGTTGGTGGTAGCCCAGCAACTATTGCCCTGCCTTACGGTTCACGATTAACAGGTAATCATGAGGTAGCCGCAGAAGTCATCGACAGTGTATTGTATGACGCACGCGACTCTCGTACAGTAGACTTTGGTGCCGGCAGCAATACTGGAGGAGTAATCTCATTGAGCACTTCGAGCGCAGGTGGAACTACTACCTTTACATGGTCTGGTGGTACTGGTACTGTAACTATCTACAAAGTTAGTGGCGGTACGCCGCTTTGTAATGGCGGTGCAACTGGGACATGTAGCGTAACGAGTGGAGCTCCTCCGGGAACCGAAGTTGTAGCCCGAGACGGCTCAAATGGCAGCTCTAGCCCAACAACCGTACAGTAAAAAGTAAAAAAACTAGCTAACAGGATTTACTCGTTAGCTAGTTTTTTATTTGCTTGATCGGCGAGAGCGGTTTGATGGGGATGATGGAATTTTTGTAGCAAACATCATCTTGCCTGCATCGGTTTGAATAAAGCGACTTATCTCTACGTCGATAGTTTTGCCAATTGCACGCGAAGCACCCTCTACAACAATCATTGAACCATCCTCTGAATAGCCGACACCTTGGTCCTTATTGCTGCCCTTCTGAACGATTTTAACTTGTTTACGTTCACCAGGTAGCGCAATCGGACGAATGGCATTTGATAATTCATTAACGTTTAAAACCGTGACTCCTTCGATTGTAGCCACTTTATTAAGATTGTAGTCAGTAGTACATAGGTCAGCTGAGAGTTTCTTGGCTGTTAGTACTAACATATCGTCGGTTGGTACATTTTTTTGTGGAGCTTCGTTTGAGATTACCACATCGCAACGTGGATTCGACTGGAGTGCCTGTACAACATCTAGTCCAAAACGAGCACGTTCACGCTTATGAGCATCGGTGCCATCGGCCAATAGCTGTAACTCATGAATAATGAACTGAGGAATCACGAGTTGTGATGACACAAAGCCTGCATCGGCAATTTCTAAAATGCGTCCGTCGATCAATGCGCAGGTGTCAAGTAATAGTTTTTTATTGTTAGTTCTTTTTAGTACTGGCGTTTTGCCTTGCTGGCGAACCAGCATGTATAAAACAATCAGTAGTAACACTGTTTGTAATAAGTCAATTTTGTTCATAGTTACATTTCTAAATACGTATTAAGCGCAGCCCTGATATCAGTTACCGGCTGCAAGATTGATGATTTTTTCTGAGTATTTTTTGGCCCAATTGCCACGTCAAACCCAAGTTTGGTCGCCTCTTCGATACGTCGCTCGGCAAACGGAACATGGCGAACTTCTCCGGATAGGCCGAGTTCGCCAAAAACAACTGCATTTTGCTTAAGTTGCATACCTTTGGCC
>JALQXV010000034.1 GCA_023263015.1 Candidatus Saccharimonadia bacterium | reverse complement strand
AACTAGGTTTTCACGCCCAGTTAGCATTTCGTCAACCGCAGCTGACTGACCTGTTAGACCAATTACGCTGCGAACTTTGTCGGCTTGCTCTTTAACGTCGTAGCCAGTAATAGTGACCGAGCCCGAATCATAGCCAAGCAGGGTGCTTAAAATTCTGACGGTAGTAGTTTTACCTGCTCCATTTGGACCCAGCAACGCAAGCATCGAGCCCTTTTGCACTTTAAAATTGATGCCACGTAGGACTTCGTTTTTTCCGTAAGCTTTAGTTAATTCTGATACTTCGATGGCATATTCTGTATTTGGCATATTATCCGATACTATATCACAACATCTTTGGGAACGGCATGTAAGCTAGCTTACAATTTTACTAAATACGTTTCTTGAATCGGGCGTACTTAGGGTAACCATAGGAAATAATGCCGTTAATTCCGTTTTTTAGGGTGCCATTTTTAAGCAGCTCCGGCAATGTCGCAGCGCTCGGCATTTCTGCAATTACCGAATAAACTCTACCCCAGTTTCGAGGACCATGAGCATCACTAGAACTTGCCATTGCAACTTTATTTTGAAGCGACCACGCTACCGCATTTCGCGCCGCGCTACGAGAAAATGAACGACCATTATTAACTTCAACGATATCGACTAGTTCAGCAATACTGTTGAGTGTGTTAAGCGATACCCCTTTTCGCACCTTTTCAAAAGGGTGTGGAATGTAAACTAGCCCGCCTTGATCTTTAATTGCTTGAGCAGTTTGCTGTGCAGTTTGGCCTGGCTCAATAGTTGTAGACAAGTACAGCCCAATTATCTCGCCTTCACTGCTAGTTATCTCTTCACCAACGATAATTTTTTCTCCGTGAATCTTATTCATATAAAGTGCAAAGTCTATGCGATCGTGATCGGTAATAGCAATAACGTCTAGTTTGCCTGTACTTAACTTTGATTCAATGTTTGCCTTAGTAATTAATCCATCTGGAGAAGCATGACTATGGCTGTGAAGGTCAATTTTCATGACAGGACTTTTGCAATTTTAAGCGTACGAATGAGCAATGTAGCCGAGCCGATTACAAGTATGGCTGCTACGAAATACTCTGGGATCATCAATATACAGCCAAACGCCAGCAGCCCAATTCTAATCTCGTACGAACCTAGACCGTCTTCGAATAATCGATTAAGTTCTTGGTGGTTCATTTTTTTGCTAGCTGCCGCAACAGCTGCTTCTCCTTTAGCTTTCACGTAACTTACCGTTAAAGAAATGCCGCACGCTAGCGCAGCTATAACAACAGCCATACTGTTGTCTTGAAGTGAGAACAGCCCAATTAGCCCTACATATATAAAGAGCTCTTTCAGCCTGTCGGTTGAGGCATCAAAGAACATGCCCCGTTCACTGGTGACATTCTGAACACGTGCTAACGCACCGTCTAGTGTGTCGAACAGTCCAAATACAATAATCAGGATTCCCGCAATTAACAGGTAGTCATTGTAGATCAACCAAGCAACTGGGATGTGGGCTGCAAGCGCCACAAAGGTTACTGCATTTGGCGTAATTCGTGATCCTGATATTTTATCTAGTGCGCGAGCTAGGGTCATAAATCGTGCGCGAACGAAGTTTTTGGCTGTTTTATGTATATTCACTCCCCTATTTTAAATTGAGTAGAATAAAAAAACTATCATA
>JALQXV010000002.1 GCA_023263015.1 Candidatus Saccharimonadia bacterium | reverse complement strand
AAAGAAGCTCGCCTTGGTTTTAATATCCAGACCCAAAAAGAGCAGCGTGACTTAGATCAGTTGCACGATCGAAACAAGGACGAGGTTTTGGCTTCGCTCCGTAAGATGATGCGCCCAGAACTACTTAACCGTATTGATAACACAATTGTTTTCAGGGCATTAACCAAGGAAGAAATTATCGAGATTCTTGACCTGCAGTTGGCTCAACTCGAACAACGATTGGTACGACATGGACTCGGTCTTAAGGTTTCGTTGTCGGCTAAAAAGCATCTTGCCGAACACGGCTACGATGTAAAAAATGGCGTACGCCCACTTCGTAGACTCATCCAAGATACACTCGAAGATCATATTTCACACGGTTTACTCGATGGTACATACCAAAAGGGTGACATGGTTAACGTTACAGCTCGTAACGGCCAGCTATACTACAAGCCTGTAAAAGAATAAGATTACATCTGGCAATTAGGGTATACTTAAGTACAAGTATTCCTCATGAAAAATTTTAGTCGAATCATTCTTGGTATTGTCTCCGGCGCAGTCATCTTTGGCTCATTGCTTGCTATTGCCAACAGGCAAGATATCTTGGATGCACTTGCACTTCGTGGCTACACTCCAAACCAACGAGTAGTTAGCTTAGCGGACGCTACTACAATGAATGACAATACTCGCCGTGTATTTTATGTTAATCATCCAGAATTGAATGACAAAGAGTCATTTAGGCAGAATTGTTCAGCTGCTGAACAGTCTATCGTACTCGGCTGCTTTGTTGAACGCAAAGGTATATTTTTACTCGATGTTACCGATGAACGTTTAAATGGTGTAATTGAAGTAACTGCGGCACATGAAGTACTTCATGCACAGTATGATCGACTCAGTTCGGGTGAGCGCAAGCGAGTTGACGACATGACTAATAAATTTTTTGCAACAGTAACTGACGAACGTATCAAGAAAACTATCGAACAGTATCGAGCCAAAGATCCGTCAGTGGTCCCTAATGAGTTACATTCAATTTTAGCGACTGAAATTAGAAGTTTGTCACCAGAATTAGAAGCATATTATGGCAAGTACTTTAAGGATCGCAGTAAAGTAGTTGATTTTTCAGAAAAGTACGAACAAACATTTGTCGACTTAACGGATCAGGTAGAAAATTTTGATGAGCAGCTTAAGACAATGAAGCAAACTATCGAAACAGGCCAAAAGCAGATCGATGAACAAAACGCTCAAATTGAAACTCAGAAGGCTAACCTTGATGCATTACTAAATAGTGGACGTACTGAGGAATACAACGCAGCGGTACCAGCCTTTAACGCTCAAGTTAGTAGCTATAATCGGCTTGTTAACTCAACGCGTGGAACTATAGATGAATACAATCAAATTGTTGAAAAACGCAACGCAATAGCAACAGCTGAGCAAGAATTGATCGAAGCAATTGATAGTAATGTGGAGCCTAAGAAAACTCAATAATGTCAAAACGTTCAGCCACCCAATACGTCTGTAGCAACTGCGGCGCCATATCAACGGCGTGGAGCGGTAAGTGTATGACGTGCGGCGAATGGAATACGCTACAAGAAGAAGCGGTTATTGTAGCTGGTTCTGCATCTAAAAAGGCCAGTTCGCTGCAAATTGTTACCGCCAAAGCCGCAAGCAGCAAAGACGACTCAAAGCGAATAAAAACTGGCATAAATGATGTCGAAACAGTACTGGGCGGTGGAATTGTGCCAGGCAGTGTAACGCTGATTGCTGGTCAGCCAGGTATTGGTAAAAGTACTCTCTTGTTGCAAATTGCTGCCGGCATATCTAAGAATCATTCAATCTTATACGTGAGCGGCGAAGAATCATCACATCAAGTTGGCTTACGGGCACAACGACTGGGTGTGCAGTCATCGGATATTCAGATGGCAACTAGCACTAGCGCCGATGCCGTTGCTGCCACAATCGCCAACGAAAAGTACGATGTAGTAATTATAGACTCCATCCAAACGCTTACCGTAGAAGGTGTTGCGTCGGCAGCAGGCACTGTTTCGCAAATTACAAACTCCACACATTTGTTAACAAATGCTGCCAAGCAAAAGAACACTGCAATTATTTTAGTTGGTCATGTTACCAAGGAGGGCTCGATTGCAGGGCCAAAAGTACTCGAGCACGTCGTAGACACGGTTCTGCAGCTCGAAGGGGATCGTTATGGCGGCTTTAAGCTACTTCGTAGTATAAAGAACCGCTTTGGCTCAACGAACGAAGCAGGTATTTTTGAAATGGGCGAACACGGACTAGCTGAGGTAAAAAACCCATCGGCTGCGTTGCTAGCAGAGCGACAAGTTACAGACGGCTCGATAGTACTTGCCACTATGGAGGGTAGCCGAGCCTTATTAGTTGAAGTTCAAGCGCTTGTTAATAAAACTTCGTACGGTTATCCTAAACGAGCTGCGAGCGGTATTGAGTTGAATCGCTTAAATCTTTTAGTGGCTATGCTAGAACGACGGACCAAACTTAACCTTGCCGACCAAGACATTTACATTAATGTAGTCGGAGGCATGAAGATCACCGAGCCAGGTGCCGACTTGGCAGTTTGTATGGCTATTGCTTCAGCGGCCAAAGGT
>JALQXV010000115.1 GCA_023263015.1 Candidatus Saccharimonadia bacterium | reverse complement strand
TTAACCATTTATACGGTATACGTGGCATTCGGTGAGCGAGTCAATATTGGTGCAGTTATTATCGCCTATGCGGTTGCAAACTTTGCAGGTCTAATTTCGGTGTTGCCGGGCGGCGTAGGTGTATACGAAGGTTTAATGACGGCAGTGCTGGCTACAGTTGGTGTGCCGCCATCAACCAGTATTCCGGTGACCGTTATGTACCGCGTATTGAGCAGTGCAATACAGTTACCGCCAGGCTACTATCTATACCACAAGGCGCTTAATAAGAAGGGGAAGCCGTTAGTATGATCGGTCAGGCACCAACTATGACGGTTAGTGAATTTGTAGCGATACTAAACCAGTCGCTCGACATGATCATGCCGCAAGTAATTATCGCTGGCGAGATTTCTAATTTTCGGGTTAGTAAAAATCGGTGGGTTTACTTTGATTTAAAAGACAAAAACTCAAGTGTCCGTTTTTTTGGCACCGTATATACTCTGCCAGGGCCATTAGAAGATGGCATTACGGTTGAAGTTTCTGGCAGGCCTCGGCTACACAATCAATTCGGCTTTAGTGTCAATTTTGATAGCGTGCGAGCAGTAGGCGAAGGAGCGATTCGTAAGGCCCAAGACTTGCTATTTAAGAAGCTGGAAGCTGAAGGTCTGTTTGCAATTGAGCGTAAGCGGCCGATACCGTATGCGCCCGAAAGAATTGGGCTGGTGACATCTGCTGAATCGGCAGCGATTGCTGACTTTAAAAAAATTATTGGTGCACGCTGGCCGTCATTGAAAATTGATTTACAGGATAGTTTGGTACAAGGAGCGCAGGCACCAGTAGCTATAGTGCAATCAATTCAAGCAATCAATGCTATGAGCAATCCGCCAGAAGTTTTGGTAATAATCCGAGGCGGCGGTAGCGCCGACGACTTAGCTGCATTTAGCGATGAATCGGTCGTTCGAGCTGTGGCAGCTAGTCGCATTCCAACCGTCGTGGCAATTGGTCACGAGAGCGACACTTGCTTGGCCGAGTTAGCTGCCGATTTGCGTGCTAGCACGCCATCAAATGCGGCTGAACTATTGGTACCAGATATTACGCAAGAAAAGCGAGCAGCACAATTGATTCGCGATCAGCTGACATCGAGTTTAGGTCATGTAGTTAAGCACGAACAAGCTGAATTAATTTCAAAACGTGACCAAATTTTGATGCTGATACGAGATATAATACGTGATGCCGAACAACACGTTGCTCACGGCGCAGTCTTGCTAAAAGCACTTGACCCGCTACTGCCATTGCAGCAGGGCTACGCGCTCGTGCAAGCCCCAGACGGTACACATATTAGAACTGCCGCACAGCTTAAGAAATCGTATTCAGAAGCGTTTACCATAACATTTACAGATAAGAAAATAGAAGCACAGCTTAAGAAAGGTGAACAATAAAATGTCGAAAGCAGAGCCATCGTATAAGGAACTAAAAGCCGAGTTAGACAGAATATTGGCCGCCTTGCAGCACCCAGATACGGATGTCGATGAGGCACTTGAGCTTCATAAGCAAGGTCAAAAAGCGCTCGATGCCCTCGAAAAATATCTCGCTGGTGTCACTAAGAAAGTAGCTAAGAGCGAATGATTTTTATTTTCTTAGTTATTCTACTTTGCTTGTTTGGGTTTGTGCTTTTATTTGGAGCTCCGTACGTTCCAACTATGCGTAAACAATCTCAGACTGCGCTTGATATGGTTTCTCTAAAACCTGGTCAAACACTTTATGAACTTGGTAGTGGTGATGGTCGTGTGTTGCGCCAAGCCGCTCAACGTGGCTACAACGTTGTTGGCTACGAGATTAATCCGTTACTTGCACTGATCGCATATGTATATACATGGAAGTACCGAAAGCAGGTGAAGGTAGTATGCGGCAACTTTTGGAAAGCCGATCTTGCCCCAGCCGACGCGGTGTTTGTATTTTTGCTTGATCGCTATATGGAGAAACTTGATAACAAGATGAAAAATGAAGTTAAAAAGGGCACTTTGCTAGCAAGTTTTGCATTTCAGATTCCAGACAAGAAGATCGCAAAGCAATCCAATGGCATATTTTTGTACAAGTACTAATTTGAAAGTGCTTGCAGATTACTACTGTTTTACGTTACCATTAGCGGTATGAAGAAGCAGCTCGACCAAAGAGGCGAAATCAATGCTATGGTTATCCCTCTAGTTATCTCGATCGTACTATTATTCGC
>JALQXV010000068.1 GCA_023263015.1 Candidatus Saccharimonadia bacterium | reverse complement strand
GAGCGCCGACAAAAAGTGGGACTGGGATAACCTAGCCGAAGCTAGTCGCAGTGCGATTCGTCAGCTCGACAATTTGTGCGACATTACAAACACGCCAATTCCAGAAGCCATGAACAGCAACAAGCAAAACCGTGCGCTTGGCCTTGGTGTAATGGGCTTTACAGATGTAATTGAAAAGCTTGGCTATAGCTACGAAAGCGAAGAAGCTTACGATCTAATCGACCAGCTTGTAGAGTTTATTAGCTACCACTCAATCGACATGAGCGCTGACCTAGCCGAGAAGCACGGTAGCTACCCTAACTTTAAAGGCAGTGCGTGGAGCAAAGGCATTTTGCCAATTGACACGCTTGAGACACTTGAAAAAGATCGTGCTACCAAAGTCGAAGTTAACCGCACCACTCGTCTTGAATGGGATAAGCTACGACCAAAGATTAAAAAAGGTATGCGCAATGCCACTCTTATGGCTATTGCTCCAACCGCCAACATTGCGCACATTGCCGGTACTACTCCAGGTCTTGACCCGCAGTTTACCCAAATGTTCTCACGCTCAACCCTTAGTGGTAAATTCCTCGAAGTTAACCCTAACCTCGTAGCCGACCTAAAAGGACTCAACCTATGGGAAAAACTTAAAGACCAAATTCTTCAAGCTCAGGGCGATATTAGTCAGATCGACGAAATTCCAGAAAGTATTAAAGCCGTATACAAGACGAGCTTTGAGCTTAGCCCATACGCCTTTATTGAAGTAGCGGCTCGTGCCCAAAAGTGGATCGACCAAGCCATCTCACGCAACATGTACCTCGAAACTCGCGATGTATACGAGTACGAAGACATCTATGCCGCTGCATGGAAGCGAGGCCTAAAGACCACCTATTACCTGCACGTTAAACCACGTCACCAATCTGAACAATCGACCGTACGAGTTAATAAAACAGAACAATTACTTAAAAAGGATGCAAAAAAAGTTGGCTTCGGCTTCGCCAAGGCTAAATAAGAGGAACTATTATGTCTAACGATTCATCACAAGATATCCAAGCAATTCTAAGTCAGTCACAAACGATTGACCCAAATGATCCAGACGCCATGGCAAAGCTTAACGAGCTAGCTCTTAAGGTCGCCGAAGCGCAAGGTAAAACTGTACAAACCAACACTAACAATGCGCAAGTTGATCCAATGGATGAACTTGGTTGTGAGGGGTGCCAGTAATGACTCAAGTACAAAAAGATCATCAAGAATCACACGGTATTCTAGGCGGCGGCCTGCAAGACGGCCTTACTCTAAAGCCAATTCGCTACGAATGGGCGTATGACTTGTACAACCAAGCCGTGGCTAACACATGGTTCCCTAACGAAATCCAATTAGTGCAAGATCTTGGCGACTACAAAAAGCTGAGTGAAGATGAAAAGCACGCTTTTAATACGGTTATTAGCTACCTAAACCCTAACGAGCTACTAATTAACAAGTCGATCGCCTTTGGTTTATATCCGTTTGTTAACGCAGCCGAAGCGCATCTGTACCTGTCTAAGCAAATGTGGGAAGAAGCTAATCACTGCATGGCTTTTGAGTACATTCTTGAAACATTCCCAATGGATCGTAAAAGCTCCTACGAAATGAATACCGTAGTTCCAGAAGTAGCTGCTAAGGGCGCCTTCCAGACTCGTTACCTTCGCAAGATGATGGACAAAGACCTCGATATCTTAAGTATCGAAGGCAAAAAAGACTTTGTTCGTAACCTTGTTTCGTACAATATCGTGCTCGAAGGCATCTGGTTCTATTCTAGCTTTATGGTTGGTCTTGCATTCCGTCAGCGCAACCTGCTCCGAAACTTTGGTAGCCTAATCGACTGGACGGTGCGTGACGAAACCTTGCACCTTAAGTTTGGCATTAACTTGCTGCTTACCGTGCTTGAAGAAAATCCAGAACTACAAACCGAAGAATTCGCCGAAGAAATTAAGGGCTTGATCCTAGAAGCTGTAGAGCTTGAAGAAGCCTACAACCGCTACAAGCTACCAAACGGCATTCTTGGTATGAACGCCGACTACGTTAATCAATACGTTCGTCACATGACTGACCGTCGATTAGAAGAGCTTGGCTTTGAACCGCACTTTAATGTGCCTAACCCAGCTAAGTGGATGGCAACTGCAAACGACACACTAGAACTCGTAAACTTCTTTGAATCAACTAATACAAGCTACGAAGTTGGTGGTGCAACTAAGAGCGCAAAGGACGACAAATAATGGCCGGCAAGATCACCGTTTACACCCGAACTAATTGCCCCTACTGCGAATTAGTTAAAAAATTCTTAAACATGAAAAACGCAACCTACGATACCGTAAACATGGAAGAAGTTTCTGGCGCCATGGAAGAAGTTCAGTCAATGACTGGCAAAACCATTGCCCCAACAACCGTCGTGGAAAAGGCTGACGGCACCAAAGAAGTCATTGTTGGCTTTAACCTTAGCAAGATCGCTCCAGCGATTGCTGCTTAATTATTGAAACATCGATTTAAATTTAGCGTCTTTGGACATCTCGCTCAGGGTTAAAAATCCAAGTAACATGCCATACGCAATTGGATGAAAATCATCGCCAACTCCATCACTTTCAGGGTCGGGCGTATCATCAGTTAAATCTTCAAAAAAACCAGCGCCCGCAGCATCGTCAATATCATGTACGAACTCGTGTAGCGCAGGTGCTGCTTCTTCGAATTGTGCAATTACTCGTGCCCTGTCATCATCGTCGTGTGAGCGAGCCATTAACGCGTTAAAGATTTCTACAATATCTGTATGTTTGATTTCGGTGAAAATCTCACCAAGTCTTTCAATATCTGCTGCCATAAAGGATAGTTATACAGCATAAGGTATCTAAACCAAAGCATGAGCATTTACTCTGTTATGATAGAGCCAAACAGTGCGTTCAGTTGGGCGCTCGACGCAACTTCGCGTAATGCCAAAAACCCGAGCAACATTGAATAGGCGTGTGGAGCAAGTTGATTAGGATTTTCTAAAGATAGCCGCTCGTTTTCGTTCAGTTCGCCTTCTTTGGCTTCGAGGTGGCTCTTTTCACTGGCGCTCGATGCCATTAAAAAATCGTAAATTCCAGGACACTCGGCCGCAAACCGCTCCATAACATCTTGTGCGTCGTCGGCATCGCCTTGCTCAAGAATGCTATTGTAAGCGTTAGCAAGCGTTTCGGCACTAACAGAACCCAGATCAATTGTAAGTGGTTCTTTTCCTGCCATACCCTTAGTTTATTACACTATTACCGTTTAACTTAAAGGATTATCATAAATAGTATGAATGTCGCTAAGCCAACAATGCCAGCTGAACTTACTGATATTAATGATCTACAACAGCATTTAGACGATGCCGAATCTTTGATTGGTGCAAAAGCTGATAATCAAGACATAAGTTTCTTTGAGCAACCAGCAGTTCTTTTTTCTGACAGCAGCTTAGAACGACTTGATGCAACCAGTGCTAAATTAGAACGAGCTACTATATCAAACATCATTATTAGTAAGTCCTTGCTTTCGGGCTTAAATTTGAGTCAGTCTGGACTAAACCGTACTACAATCATTGATTCACGGTGCGATGGCTTACAGCTTCAAATTAGCAAACTCAAAAATGTACAGTTCATTAATTGTAAGCTTGATATGGCAAATTTTCGGCACTGTAATTTAGAAAACGTCATCTTTGAAGAATGTTCACTTAAAGATACGGATTATTATGGAAGTACGTTAAAGAATGTCGTATTTTTACGTTCGGAAATAGATGCGACTAATTTTGATTCTTGTAAAATGAGCAGAACTGATTTTACTCGAGCAACCATAGTTAGCTTGAAAGGATTAAGTGGATTAAAAGGTGCGGACGTTAGCGCCGAGCAATTGATTGGCTTGGCACCCTATATGGCACAGGAACTCGGCATTAAATATTCGGACTAGGTATTTTATATGTAAACTGCAATTTAATTAAATTTGGTAACTATACCATCTAAGCAAGCACCCCTGTGATATAATTCAGGTGTTAACAATTTAGTTTAACAGTCCGGTTTGCGAATTCGCCCGTGTTAATAACTTCGGTTATTGCGCGGGCTTTTTTTATGCCTCGGTAGCTCAGTTGGACAGAGCGCATTCCTGCTAAGAATGAGGTCAGTGGTTCGATTCCACTCCGTGGCGCCACTCAGGTGGACTGCTTATAAAAGGTAAAGAGACCCCGAAAGGTCTCTTGCATTCCTGCTGTCTATAAATATACAGAGGTATATTAGATATGTCTATAAATACTTGTTCTATAAGGAACTATAACACCTTGACTTATGTACTTTTATTTGCTAATATTAGCAATATGAGATACACATTTAAGGACTTTAAAGCAGAATATCCAGACGACCAAGCCTGTTTATTGTCAGTGCTTGAGAATCGATTTGGAGATACTTGTCCTAAGTGTGGAGTTGTTGGAGTGAAGTTTCACCCAATTACCGGACGACAGGGTTTTGTGTGTTCTGAATGTGATAAACATATCTATCCGTTAGCCGAGACTATCTTTAGAAAATCATCTACAAGTCTTTGGAATTGGTTTTATGCTATCTATCTTTTCTCTGTTAGTAAGAATGGTGTCTCTGCTAAGGAATTAGAGCGCCATCTAGGAGTTACGTACAAGACTGCGTGGCGAATGGCCAAACAGATTCGTAAACTCATGGAGGACGATACAGACACCTTTACGGGCACCGTTGAAATGGACGAAACATATGTGGGAGGACGCAAAAAAGGACAGGGTGTCGGACGTGGTACCAAAAACAAAACACCTATCTTCGGTATTGTTGAGCGGGGTGGTTCTGTTAAGGCTGTTGTAGCTCCAAGCCTCACTCACAAAACAGTTAAGCCGATTATACGAGACCAAGTATCTATAGAAGCAGTTGTTAATACAGACTATTTTCATCTATACAAAAAACTAATCCCAGACATGGGTTATGAGCACCAACGAATCAATCACTCTGCCGGTCAGTATGGTATTGGAGAAACCCACACAAATACTATTGAGGGTTACTGGTCTCAACTAAAAAACTCAATAAGAGGAACATATCATATGGTTTCCCCTAAATACCTACAGACGTATGTAAATGAGTTTTCGTTCCGGTACAACTACCGAGCGTTACCTATTTGTCCGATTCTTTTGGAACGGGCTGCGAAGCTTTCTTAATAAGTTTCTTAAAGAGTTTCTTGCTCATAGGTCTATTATACCAATCTAGTGCTTCTGGCGCTCATACGCAGCACCTATTACACACCCAATAGCAAATGTTGAGAAGTACATAAACCAAAATAATAATCCGTTA
This sequence comes from Candidatus Saccharimonadia bacterium, assembly GCA_023263015.1. Classification (GTDB taxonomy): domain Bacteria; phylum Patescibacteriota; class Saccharimonadia; order Saccharimonadales; family 2-12-FULL-41-12; genus JALQXV01. The sequence continues at coordinate 282 of JALQXV010000068.1, read as the reverse complement.
TCTTCCATCGTAACCTCCGCTAAATTAAAAAGGACACCGTACTGGTGTCTTAAGCCTTGGCAGCAGGTTGTACCTGTTGTTAGTACGGTGCCCATTTTTGGGTACAACCGTACATAGCGTACAAATTAAAAAACCGCTGCATTAAACTTAAGACAGCGGTATTATAGCATGTGTAAAGCTTTGTTGTGGATAAGTCGTTGACACTGCATATGCAGGAGCGTTACACTACAAATGTTTAAACAGCTTAGGTAGCGAAAAGACCTCCACTTGCGAGGTCTTTTT
>JALQXV010000048.1 GCA_023263015.1 Candidatus Saccharimonadia bacterium | reverse complement strand
CGGGGATAAAGGACTCGAACCTTCGACCTCGCGGTCCCAAACCGCGCGCGCTAGCCAACTGCGCCAATCCCCGTTTCTTCAAAAGTAACAGGGGAGATTATAACACGAATTGGTAGTTAATGAACAGTATCGGCTAATTCGATTGAATTTTGGCACCATCTTGAACGTCAGATCGTAGTTCGAGCATATTACCATCGTAGTATGGACGATCTTCCTCGTACTGAGGCTGATCAATCATTCCCCTAATACCCCATTGGTAAATTGCCGCAGCAATAATTAGCCATGCGAATTGCCAGAACAATACACTAAGGAATGAACGCCAGTCCCTTCGGCGAACAGCGATCCAAATAGCCGGTCCAAAGGTGGCCAAGAAATAGAAAAGGATCATAATAATGACAAGTAAAATACCGCTGATCGTTTCTGAATCATTGTAGTTACGTGAGTCGTTAAATGATTCGATAATTACCGATAAACCGTACGTTCCAAGAACAACAGCTACAGTGGAACCAAGACCAACTAAGACGAATAATGGGCTCCACAGAGGGGCTGTAACTGTCTTACTAGGTACGACACTAGCTGGAGCTATAGCAGTGGGTTTCTTTGGTTTTTTAGCCTGTCTACGGATCAAGAACACAAGTGCTGCAACGAGAGCAATAAAGATAATTGAACCGATGATAACTTTATTCAAATGAATGCGCCACGTAGATTCGGCATATTGGCCCTTAACGCTAAAACTTTCGTTGGCCGCCAAATTTTGGGCGGTCTTAACTACCCCACCTTCACTGCCGATATACGGAGCAACTCTGCCAATACTTAGGTCAGATGCACCACTCTGTAAAGCGGCTTTTTCTGGGCTGTTATAGTTAACTTTTGACTTTTGCCCTTTCAGTACAAAGTCCCTGTCAACATCAACTGCGACCTTCATATCCTTAATTCGATTCGCAGATTTAATTGATTCGAAGTTAAAAGAATATAAACCAGTATTCTTCCGTACCGCGCCTGTACCAATATAGGTCAGGACTAAGATAGTTGATTTGCCTGGCTCCACCGCAGCCGGCAAGTCAACACTAAATTTGCCACCGTCAGCACCCTTAGGTGTTAACTTTTTATAGGTTGCGTTGCTTGGTATATACGAAAGGTCATAGTCCTGTTCTTCGTAGCGCAAACAGTCATTGTATCGCCCAGGTGAATTATCGTAACGGACACAATATCTGTCCTTGCCGACTTGATAGCCAGCGATGTCGGAAACTTTTAGGTTAGGGATTTCAAATTCATACTTATTAATTGCCGTTTCTTTATTGTTTGAAACATTGATTTTGGCATACACAACAGATTCTGTGTTGCCACGCATCACTACACTATATTCGTGCGACTCAGGGTACAGCGGGTCGTTAGCAGCCTGAACTGCACCGTTTAAAGCCGTTGAAGCGATAACAAAACTAAACACCAAAACACTAAGACGAGCAATAATAGTTTTCATAAGCATAACTATATCACTACGATTCGATTCGCTGAACTTGAAGAATTGACTTGGCTAAGCCAGTATTCAAGTCTACGTCAGTAAGAACAGCATTAAATTGGAGTGGCCCATCAAATTCAATCTCGTTGCGACTAGATTGTCCTGTTAACCATCGCTTAGCTATAACTTCTGTCTTAACACCCAATGAAGAATGAATTGTGCCGCACATACCAACATCAGTAATATGAGCTGTGCCATTTGGCAGGATCATTGCGTCAGCAGTTGGTACATGCCAATGATCGCCCACGACAAGTGAAAATCGTCCGTCTAAGTAGTAACCAAATACCCTTTTCTCGCTTGAGAAATCACCGTGTAAATTAACAATACGCGCAACCAGAGGCTGATCTTTTGTAGCCTCATAAATCATATCTATCTCTACAAGCGGATTGCGCATATCGAGCTGACGGCCTACGGTTTGGCCGAGCATACTTACAACTAATACCAGCCCAAGAGGGGAATCAATTACCCTATAACCTACCCCAATGTCTGTATTAAGGTTAGCTGGACGCACAATTGGCACGCTCGGGTCCTTAAAAAGTTCTTCCGAGCCATCTCCGCTTAAACTATGGTTACCACCCGTAAAGCAATCTACGCCGTAAGCTTTTAGCTTATCTATTTCTTTATGACTAGGGCCTTTGCCGACAGGGTTACTGTTTTCAGCTTGTGCAATCACGAAGTCTACATTGTATTGCTGTTTAATGTCAGGCAAGAACCGCTTAATAGCACGCATGCCTGGTTCTGCCATCACATCCCCAATATATAAGATGTTCATGCCTGCTCCTTGGGCTTAGTTACTTAGCGAACTCAATTGCACGAGTTTCACGAATGACATTTACCTTAATCGTGCCTGGGTACTGCATTGTCGATTCGATTTTATTAGCAACGTCACGAGCGAGCTTTATCGCGCCAAGGTCATCAAGGTCGGTTGGCTTAACAAAGACGCGTACTTCGCGACCAGCACTAATTGCGTAAGCCTTATCAACTCCCCCAAAACTTACCGCTACATTTTCTAGGTCGCGCATACGTTCAGCAAAGTTCTCGGCACTAATATTGCGAGCACCTGGGCGCGCAGCGCTAATAGCATCAACTACACGAACAACTAACGCCTCGGGGGTTGTTGCCTCAACGTCATCGTGGTGAGCTTCAATTGCATGTGCGATGTTTTCTGGAACACCATATTTGCGAGCGATTTCGGCACCGATGTGGTGGTGTTTACCTTCGATCTTGTGCGACAACGCTTTGCCCATGTCATGGAGTAATGCTGCATACTTAGCTACCCGAGTATCGGCACCAATCTGCTCGGCAATAACACCAGCCATATGTGCCATTTCGGTACTGTGTTTAAGAACGTTTTGCCCGTAACTGGTTCGGAACTTAAGCTCACCCAAGTACTGCATAATTTCTTTTGGAATACCAACAATACCAACTTCTCGAGCTGCATCTTCGGCAGTACGCATTACGTCTTTCTGAACTTGCTTTTGAGCCTTTTCAACAACTTCTTCGATACGACCAGGGTGTACACGACCATCTTTTAGGAGCATCTCTAGAGCAACACGGGCAACTTCACGACGAACAGGGTCAAATGAACTTAGAATAATCATGCCAGGTGTATCATCAACCATAATATCTACGCCAGTCGCTCGTTGAAGTGATTGGATATTACGGCCTTCCTTACCAATAATGCGACCCTTCATCTCTTCATCAGGCAATTTAACTGCGGTGACAGTACGCTCTGCGGTAACTTCACTGGCCATACGTTCCATAGCCTCGGTAATAATAACTGCGGCTTTTTCTTCGGCAAGTTCTTTAGCATCATTTTGTAGCTTAGAAATAAGGCCTGTTAGGTCATTTTTGATGTCACGTTCGGTCATTTGCATAAGCTTATCAGCGGCATCGGCTTTGCTAAGCTTTGCGATCTTTTCAAGTTTTTCTTGTTGGCGACCACGAATTTCGCGAATCTCATTTTTTAACGACTCTACTTCATCCTCAGCTGCACGGAGCGCTTCAGTTCGCTTGTCGAGACTATCCAGCTTTTTGTCTAAAGACTCTTCACGAGCCAGTAAGCGGGATTCAATGTCTTTGTATTCGTTCCGGCGGGTCTTTTCATCTTTGCGGGCATTTTCGGCAATCTGGTGAGCTTCGTCGCGGGCCTTTTGTAGTTCTTTGGCGCCCTCTTTTTTGGCTTTTTCAAGCTCTTTGGTTGCCTCAGCTTCAGCGCTGCCTAGTTTTCGTTTTGTAACAGCGGTGCTTGCGCCAAAACCAACGCCAATACCAGCAATAGCCAATATGATGGTAATTGGATCCATGTGTTCTCCTGTTCTCCCAAGTGCTGCTGAACGCTTGGCAGAGAATGCCGGTTGCTATACTTGCCTATATCTGTACAATCACTATCACTTCATTAGTACTGATGAGCTGGCAAACTAGTTTTGACAAACCTTACGAGCAGCGTAGCAAGTGAATATAACTAAATTTTGGTAATCAATTAGTGTCGTCTTAAGAATAATAAGTTCGACTACTTATTAAATATACGACTGTCCACCCCTCCCGTGCAAGAAAATTATCGGACAAGTGTTGCGAACACAATCAAGCGTTCATTATATAAGCTCTCAGATCCGCTATTTTGGCTTGAGCGCGTAACAATATTAAGAGCTGGCTCGTTTGGCACAACTGGCGTCATAGCAGCCTTCATGTCGGTTGCGGCTGCATAGTAGATTTGAGTTTTCACAATTTTATACTTAACGATTGTGCCGTCGCCTTTTTCAACTTCGATAATGTCATTTTGGCTCAATTTCTTGATGCCGTACAAAACACCTGGCTTGCTCGGACCGTGCACATAGCCGTCAATGAGCATAACTCCATCTTCACCTGGTAATGCGCTTTGGTCGTACCATCCTAAATCGAATATATTGCTCGTGCCTTTAATTTGATTATTATTGTTAGCGCCTACCGCGAATACACGAGCATTTGTTTTGGTTTTAGCAATACTAATTCTACGAGGCTGATCTGCTTTAGCCGTATGATCTGATAGCGCATTTGCATCAACTGCATCCTCGGATGGCGCGGTATTTTCATCATTATTACTAACGGCCGCTCCTCTAACTTGATCTGCCTGAACCTGCGCTACGACATCTTTGTTCGTTTTCAAGCTCAGCACTGACACAGTGACTCCACCAATTAGCACAACGACGCCTAACGCAATAAATCCATACTGCGCCTTACTAAACTGAAGTCTCGAGATAAGGCTCGGTCGTTGTTCACCGTTTCTTACGCGCTGTTCTTCACGGTGCAATCGTTCTTCGTATATATTGCTGCTATCGGATTCGGCTGGCTGATCATAGCCATAAAAATCGTTCTCTAAAGAATAGTCATCAATAGGTTCATAGTCTGGTTCGCGCCGCTGCACAGGCTGAGGCACGGTTTGAATGTCCTGAGCTGCCGCTTTGCTTTGCACAGGAATGGCTTTTGGCTGTTGAATTGCAGTATTAGGAGAAATGTCGTAACTTGACTGAATAATTTGGTCACGTGCAGGTTGTCGTCTGCGAGGTGAACTTAAAGCAGCTAAGTCAGCTGCCGATGGCAATTTATATACCGGCGCAGACTTTTTAACAACTTCAGTAATAGCCGAAGTTCGCCGTGCTTCAGGGTTTGAATTTTGAGAACTAAAACGATTACCAGACGGCTGCATATTACCGTTTGGTGGCTGACCAAGTCCCCCGACAGATTGTCGATCCAAAACCCTCTCCTCTTCTTGGTTATATTTTAACAGATTGTGCTTATGTACAAATTATTTCTTTGGTTTGGTAGTTAATGCTGGAGCACCATATACTGGCACGACTGTATGCACAGGATCTTGACGAAGTTTATTTAAAGATTCTTGCAACCAATCATCACCGCCAGACTGAGAAGTATTTAAATCTAGGCCTTGCGCAAGTGCGTTAACAACAGAAGCTCCAATTCGTAAACCCGTATAACTTCCAGGCCCTTCGTAGAATAGTAATGATTGAAGGGATTTTAAGTTTGCTCCATTTCTTTCAAGCAGAGCTTCAATTTGCTTGTGAATTGTTTCACTCAACTGTCGGTGAGCAGCCCAGACTATTTCATCGAGCTTGTTGCCGCTACTATCGAATAAATATAGCTCCGCTTCTGGTTTATCTGTCCTAAGAGCAAGAATCATAGGTTATCCCTAATATATTCTAAAGAATCTGGAATATCCAAAAATAGTTTTCGAGATTCTTCACTAGGAGATTCAAATTTGATTGTTAGATGATTTTCCGGAAGCACAGATTGAACATGCTCGGCCCATTCCAGTACCAGAACTGTATTGTCTTCACTAACGCGTTCTGCAAGTTCACTCTGCACTAATGAATCATGCTGGAGTCGATATAAATCATAATGATAAATTGGGTATCTGCCGCCGCTGTATAGCTTATATATCGTAAACGTAGGACTACTTACTCGGTCAGGCGAACCAATACCCTTAGCTAGTCCGTGCACAAATGTAGTTTTGCCCGCACCTACATCACCCACAAGTTCGATAACTTCTGAGCCTTGGAGCGACCTGCCTATAGTTTCGGCAACCTGTTGTGTCTCTTTGACACTCTTGGTGAGTATTTCTTTTATCATCGCCTTACCATCATACTTTTTTGCGCAGAACTGAAGCAAGCATTAGCTTACGAATATTCTGTATAATGAGAGTGATGCTCAAGTTATTCGAATCAACACCAGGCACTCTTGTTCTATCTTTACGTTCAGGCGGACCAATTGGGCAAATTGTTGGTCCAATTATAAATCCTAACAATCTATACATTGAAGGTTGGTACGTAGAAGATAATCGCAGCAAGCAAGTTTTGATTTTGCTCAGCAATGACATACGTGACGTTATCAGGCAAGGATTCGCCGTCGACGATCATGAGGTACTCACTGAGGCAAGTGACCTAGTACGCCTTAAGAAGATAATCAAGATGGACTTTAACCTTATTGGGCTACGTGTTAATTCCGAGGGTGGAACAAAATACGGCAAAGTTAACGACTACGCCTTCGAAACCAATAATATGTTCATTCAGAAAATATATTCGTCACAGTCCTTGGTAAAGAACCTGAGTAGTGGCTCGCTTAGCATTGATCGATCGCAAATTATTGAAGTTACTAATCGTCGTATAGTTATCGAAGACCCAACAGAAAAGACTTTGTCTCCAGCACAATCAGCTGGGCTCGCTAGTTAAGGCTCGCTTAATATCATCGTAACTATAGCCTTGCCGTGCTAGATACTGCATGAGCTTCTGGTCATCCTGATAGCGTGATATCCGGCGTTTACGGACCACTTCTTGTTGCAACACCGAGTAATCATCTGTTTCATCGAGCGATAATGCTTGATGAATAACCGAATCGCTAATACGCTTTGCTTTAAGTTCTTGCGTAAGTTTTCGTTTACTAACCGGTTTTAAAAGTCGTCGACTCTCAATCCAACGGTTTGCAAAGTCTAGATCGTCGAGTAAGTTTAACTTTTCAAGACGATTCGTGATCGCGTCTATTTCGCCTTGCTCAGCCCCTTTTCGCTTTAGATAATCTTGTATCTCCCATCTACTCCGAGGTCTACGGGCAAGCAGATCAATTGTACGTCCGTATAGTTTATCGGTTTCGGAGTCTGCTTTTAGGGCAGCTACATCTGAAGCGGTCAGTTCAAGGCCGTTCACAAGCTGCTTTTCTAAAAGCATGCGCTCACTAATACCTACAGCAAATGAGCCATCAATATAAATTGAATATCTACCCTTGTTTTTAACTTGGGATTCAATTTTAGTGATTTGCATTTCTGCTTAGACTTTATCGACTTCAGTACGAACTTTTTTAGCGATTTCTTCGAGTACTTTTGGATTTTCTTCTAAGTAAGTCTTAGCAGCCTCTCGACCTTGTCCAATCTTGCCTTCGCCGTAAGCAAACCAAGCGCCTGCTTTTTCAATAATATTGTACTGCACACCTAGGTCGACCACATCCCCTGAACGACTAATACCTTTGTTGTACATGATGTCGAATTCGGCTTGTCGGAACGGCGGCGCGATCTTATTTTTAACCACTTTAACACGCGTACGGTTACCGATGATCTCATCGCCTAGTTTGATCTGTGAAATACGCCGAATATCCATACGTACTGAAGCATAAAACTTGAGTGCGTTACCACCTGTAGTGGTTTCTGGATTACCAAACATAACACCAATCTTCATGCGAATCTGGTTAATAAAGATAATGGTCGTATTTGAACGGCTAATTACACCAGTTAATTTACGAAGCGCCTGACTCATAAGACGAGCTTGCAAGCCCATATGTGAATCACCCATATCACCTTCAATTTCTGCTCGTGGCACCAAAGCTGCAACAGAGTCGACTACGATCAAGTCAACAGCGCTACTACGAACCAATGTTTCGGTGATTTCTAGAGCCTGCTCTCCGTTATCAGGCTGTGAAATTAACAGATTATCAGTATCGACACCGAGTCGTTTTGCATAGGCTGGGTCAAGCGCGTGCTCCGCATCGATAAACGCTGCTGAACCACCACTTTTTTGAACTTCTGCAATAGCGTGCAACGTGAGTGTTGTTTTACCGGAGCTCTCTGGACCGTAGATTTCGATGATACGACCCTTTGGAATGCCACCACCAAGAGCGATGTCCAGACTAAGACTTCCAGTCGAGACGGTTTCGACATTAACTTTATGGGCGTCGCCAAGCTTCATAATTGAACCTTTGCCGAACTGTTTTTCAATTGTTTCGAGTGCAAGACCGAGTGCTTTTTGCTTGCCTTCTGTTTGGGCGTCGTCTGTCTTTGCGGTTTTTGCTGCTTTATCAGCCATGGTTAGTTCCCTCCGTAACCCAAGTGCGAGTTGTTAGTTTATCTAATAATTATACCAAAATTCTTGTGCCTATGACTACTGTTGACCTCCTTTATACAACAAACTATACGGCTTCAGCATTAACGAATTATTAAACAATAGTAATTCCCTGTTAATCCGCTCGTGCTTTTTGTATACTTAATAGTAGATATGCGTATTTCTGACAGTTTGGTGGAGCAACTGCTTCGAGATGCCGAGAAGGTAACCGAGGAACAGTTAGTTAGTCTGCGCGAGCAGGTTAAAACAGAGAAAAAGCCATTGCAAGATGTAGTGGTCCGCAACGGCATTATCAATGAAAAAGACCTGACTAAGCTATATTCTGAAGAAATTGATATTCCGTTCATCGAATTGAACGCCAAAGAAGTTCCGCGAGAAGTACTACGCCTCATTCCTGAGCGCATTGCCCGCCAGTACAAAGTCATACTATTTGGCGTTGACGATGATGGCACAAAGCTACTTGCTATGGAAGATCCTGACGACGTGCAGGCACTCAACTTTTTACAAAAACAATTGGGCACAAACCTTCGTGTACACGTTGCACCAGCTTCTAATATCACTACTGGGCTTGATCAGTACCGTGGCAATGTTTCGAGTGAACTAACAAAAGTCCTTACCCCAGAAGATGCTGATGCCGAGGAAGAAGACGAGCCAGTTGATGAGTCAGATTTAGCTGAAGATTCGCCGATTGCTCAAACGGTTAATTTAATTATTGAATATGCTATTAAATCAGGTGCTAGCGACATTCACCTCGAACCGCGCGAAGGCAATGTAGCCGTTCGGTACCGTATTGACGGTATCCTTAAGGAAGCCAATAAGCTCCCTAAAAAAGTTCACTCAGCGCTCGTAAGTCGCATTAAGATTCTCAGTAACCTGAAAATTGATGAACGTCGCGTTCCTCAGGACGGCCGCTTTAAAATCCAAATTGGTTCAGGCGTATTTGCACTACGTGTTTCAACATTGCCAATAACAGAGGGTGAAAAGGTTGTAATGCGTATTCTTAACGAATCCAGCAAGGCAGCAACGCTCGAAGAACTTGGTTACTGGGGCAAATCACTTGAGACAATTAACCAAGCCATCGTTCAGCCTCACGGCATGATTTTAGTTACTGGGCCAACCGGTTCTGGTAAATCAACCAGCCTGTTTAGTACGTTAAGTTTGCTCAATCGCCCATCTGTTAATATTTCTACGATCGAAGACCCTGTCGAATATAAAATTCCTGGAGCAAACCAAACTCAGGTTAATCCTAAGGCTGGTATGACGTTTGCAGCTGGATTGCGAGCACTCCTTAGGCAAGATCCTAATATTATTATGGTTGGAGAGATTCGAGATACCGAAACTGCTGGCCTTGGGGTGCAGGCTGCGCTTACAGGCCACTTAGTATTTGCTACATTGCACACCAACAACGCCGCAACTTGTTTGCCTCGTTTGCTCGATATGGGTATTGAGCCCTTCTTGATTGCGAGCACCGTTCGAGCAGTAGTAGGTCAGCGTCTCGTACGACGTCTTTGCGTTGATTGTCGTGAACAATACAAGCCAAACGACGTTGAACTCAAAGAAATAGCCCGCACCTTCCATACCGACGATAAGGCCGTTATGTCTCGTGTGCATGACCTTGAAGCAGAGGCACTAGATGGTGGAATTGGTAAATCGAATGCAAAAACTAAAACCAATGCCAATGAACTAGCGACAAGCAGCGACACAATCTTATCTCTCTGGAAACCAGCCGAAAAGGGCTGTGATTCCTGTAATCACAGCGGCTATAAAGGTCGAGTTGGTATTTACGAAGTGCTCGGCAACTCGACTAGTGTTCAAAAATCAATTGTCAGCAATGCGACGAGCGAAGTAATCCAAAATGACGCAATCAATGATGGCATGGTTACCATGCAAATGGACGGATTTATTAAAGCACTCCGTGGCCAAACGAGTGTTGAAGAGATCTTGCGAGTAACCAGCGTTGATTAACCATGGCTAAATTTACATATACAGCAACAAAAGACGGCAAGACGATCAGTGGCACAATTGAGTCCAGCTCAAAAGAACAAGTCGCGTCAATTTTAAGTAAACAAAATGCTCGTGTACTTCTTATCAAGGAAGATCGAGGCGGATTTAATCTATTTAAACGGCCAGGCAAGGTAAAGCAAAAAGACATTGTCATCTTTACCCGTCAGCTCTCAACTATGGTTGGTGCCGGTGTACCGCTAGTGCGCTCACTCGCCACCTTACAGAGCCAGACTGAAAACAAGTACTTCCAAAAGGTTATCACCGGTATTTCTAAAGATATCGAAGGTGGTATTGCGCTCGCTGACGCACTTGGCAAATATCCCAATGTCTTTAACGAAATTTACGTAAACATGGTTCGAGCTGGTGAAGCGGGCGGTATTTTAGATGACATTTTAAAACGCCTAGCTACACAGGTAGAAAAAGATGCTTCAATTCGAAAAAAGATAAAAAGCGCTTCCGCCTACCCAGTCGTTATTTTATGTGTAACAGTGATCGCCTTCTTTGGCATTATGATTTTTGTGATTCCAAAGCTTGGTAAGATCTTAAAAGATCTTGGTGGTGAAGACGCCAAATTACCAGTCTATACGCAAGCTATGCTTGATGTTAGTAATTTTGTACAAAAGAACGCTGTAATTTTAGCGGTAGTAACAATTGTCACTATTTTCTTGATCCGACGATACATTAAAACGCCAAAGGGTAAATATCAATTTCACGGTCTGCTCCTTAAGCTTCCAATCATTAAGATAGTTATCGCCAAGATCGCTATTGCTCGTTTTGCGCGTACCTTTGCATCACTTATGTCTGCAGGCGTAACAGTATTGGATGCCTTAGAGGTAACAGGTGGTGCCATTGGCAATAAAGTGATCGAAGCCGAACTTGCGAACGCAGCTAAAGAAGTGCGTAACGGTAAACAATTGTCTGAGCCCCTCTCGGCTAGCAAACACTTCCCTCCTATTGTTAGTCAGATGCTAGCTATTGGTGAAGAAACTGGACAAACAGACACAATTTTGCTTAAAGTAGCCGATTTTTATGAAGAAGAAGTCGATACGGTTATTGACAGTATCAGCTCATTGATTGAACCTGCCATGATTATTGTTCTTGGTGGCATGGTTGGGTTAATTGCCGCCAGTGTTATGGGACCAATTGCCTCTTTGAGCCAGAATGTTAGCGCCGACGGCTAAACAGAGCTTGACCAGTTAACGCTAATGGTTAATAATCAGTGCCAGATACTCTGCTTGCAGAGATCACATTAAAAATTTAAATAAGGAGGGTGGGTCCTTTATGATCTCACTTAAACGAAAAGAAAGTGGTTTTACTATCGTGGAACTCTTGATTGTGATCGTTGTGATCGGAATCTTGGCCGCATTAGTAGTAACAACATTTAGCGGCATCCAGCGTAAGGCTCGAAATACTGAGCGCGAAACTGATGTTAAGGCTATTCACGGTCAGTTGGAAGCGTATTTCTCTCAGAACAATACGTACCCAACACTTGCTAACCTGAACGATTCAGGCTGGCGCAGCACCAACATGAAGAGTCTTGACGGTGAAGCCCTTAAAGATCCAAAGGGTACAACTCAGGAACTTGCAGGTACTGTGAGCAACACACAATACGGTTACAACGTAACTTGTGACACTGCTACTCCTCCAGTATGTTCAGCTTACACGCTAACAGCAAACCTCGAAGGTGGCGGCACCTTCGCAAAGACAAACTTGAACTAATCAGGTTTAGTCACACTAAAAACCCCAGTCAATCTGGGGTTTTTAAATTGGCTTTAAAGCTGCTGGTAACTAGTTACCGACCAACTACGGCTACCGCTAGAAAGTACCGTTCCGAAGATAATGCTGCCGGCGCCGCTCATATCAATAGTCTGCCCTTGAGCAGTACCTACACTACCCGCACCACCAATCGTCAGCTTACCCCACTGAGCGTTAAACGACATGCCCGCCAAGTTAACTCCTCCAGCTACAGATACTGTTTCAACACCCTGAGAAGTCTTTAGTTCGTTACCACTTAGCGCAGTACAGTTAGGATTACAGGCAGCACTTGCCTTCATGCTAATAAAGTTCACACCTGTGCCTGATAAGTTTGAAAGTATGCTGGCTGCTCCTGTGACCGTTATTTTACCGTCTACTAAGATATTTGGACGTCGCGTGCCGACGCTATTGTCCACAATAACGACAGCTGCCCCGTCTAACACCAAGTCACCCGTAATATAGGTGTCGCCTTTAATAACTAAAATACAGGCACCACCCACGTTAACATTGCCGGTTAGCTTTAAATTAGCTGGCCACGTTCTATTAAACGGCCAACTATTACACACATACGTATTACTGTTACCCGCTCCTGTTGTACTTACAGCACTTACTTGAGCTGGCTTATCGTACGGAGTTTGGCTTAAAGGTGGAGCAACGCAGCCATTCTTAAGACCTTGCCCTCCTAGACCGGTAAGGATATTTCCAAATGGTATTGCAGGCCCTTTATTGGTTTGACCAGTTGCGCAAACAGTACCATAGATAAAAGTACTCCAATCTAAGCTTATTGGATTAGCCGTTCCACACACCTGCGCATAGGTAGGCCCGGGGTTGTTACCTGTTGGGCAAGCCGCATTTGCTACATTTACATTGACCGGTTGCACTAGAGTGCCAATACGAGCAGCCCCAGTCAGCGTTAACTTACCATTAATATACACATCCGAATTATTGATGCTAGCTGCGCCTCCCAGCGTAAGTCCACCTGGTCCGGCTTGAACTGAATAACCTTGCGAGTTTGTACCGACAATCGTAACTTTAACTTTTTTAGTACTAACTGGCTTAATAGCAGTCGCTGTGCGGAAGACTTTAGCAGTTGAGGTAATCACCTTGGCATTACTATCGGCCGTTGGACTAACAACTGTCGTAAATACGCCTCTACCTTGGTTCGAGTTATTAAAGAACGTTTGCTCAGTAGTGTAGCCAGCAAAGGCTTCATTTTGGTTGATCTGGTCAAGTGACTGCTCAATACCCGCCTCGGCAACCTGCAGCGCGTTAGCAGCAAACAAATTATTTCTTGTTTGGCTATATTGTGTAGTTGTATAACTTGTTAGGGCTAACCCAATGATTGCAAACGCTGTCATCAAAACAATCAGCGTTACCAAAATCATGCCATTTTCATTTTTCTTTATATTAGTCATTTCTAAACACCGCCCGAGTAGTGTAGTCACTCTTAATTTCTTCGCTGAAGCGCTTGGTCGAAGTTTGAACTCGCAACTCAACAGACCTAGCATCAGTTGGAGTAACTTCTTGCTGGTCGCCATTGTAATACTTTATGGAAAAGTTTGTTACATTATGCAGCAGTTCTCTATCAGCAGGACAAGCAGCCGTAGCCACTGCCTTTGGACACGTAGTTTTTGCGCTGTTACCAGTTACTGGAGCTGCCAGTGTACGCTTGTAGAGCGTTTTATCTTTGACAAAGTAGATCACATTATTCTTGGCAGAAACATACTTGCTTGGGTCGGCAAAAATAATGTTATCCGCTGAATCCTCGGCTGCAGTAGCCAGCAACAACACGCTGGCATTTGAGCCCCATGCTAAACCACCATTCGGGTTATTGCTGTCGAGCCACCGGTTATTTTGGTCTGCCCCTGCCGATAAACGGATGTCACTAATAACTCGGTCCATTGTAATCTGTGACTCGCCTAGTAAAGTTGCACGAGTTGATTCAATCGTACTTCGAGACAGTGCTTGCATTGAAAAGTTTGCTATTACACCAATCAAAAGACCCATGACCGTAAGAGTAATAAGGAGTTCGACTAACGTATAACCATTATTATTTAAGTGCGTAATCACTGCGTTATTCCTAAAATGCCAATCAACGAGCTTAGCTTAACTTCCTTTTTTTGCGGCCCTTCATAATATTCCACAGTAATATCTACTCGCTTTAGCCCAGCGGTCGGTTCGGAAACAGCTACCGTGCCCTTTTTCTTAGGCAGGGTATTTGGCAGTTGATTGGTAAAATCAACGTTACTGCCAGTTACAAGATTACTGTAATTATCATTTCGGAGCGTTTCCATTTGACGCTGGGCCGCTCTAGTTGCAGTTTCCATGTACGCGGTACGTCGTTGAGTGCTTTGGACCGTTAACACTAGTCCAATTACCGTCGTAATGACAATACCAATAATGGTAATACTTACCGCCAACTCTACGAGCGTGAACCCCGCCTGCTTGTGTCTCATACTTATGCTTAATTATATGCATAAGCGGTGATCTAAGCTATACTTAAATGTGATAATTAGAGAAGATAGACAAAAATACTCTCAAGGGTGGCATGAACAACTCATCGCATTTCTTTAAAGACAAACCGCTGTTTGGATTAGATATCGGTTCAAGCAGCATTAAAGTCATGCAACTTGAACGGCGTAATAACTCTGGTGAAAGCCGAGTTACTGGCTACGGCGTAGGCGAATACGATCCAAACGCCATACAGGACGGCGTAATTACTGATTACAATTCCCTAGCCCAGTCTATTAAAGACATGTTTGAACATAATATTGTCGGAGAAGTTAATACCCGCCGTGTCGCAGTATCAATCCCAGCTAATCGCACCTTTACGCGAAGCATGTCGTTACCCAAGATCAAAGACGCTGACCTTATGCAGGCAGTTAAACTTGAGGCCGAGCAGTACATCCCAGTTCCAATCGACGATCTGTACATCGACTATTCAGTTATTGAAAAAACCGAAAAGGGCATTGAGCTGCTCGCAGTTGCAGTCCCTAAAAAAGTAGTCGATTCTTACATGAATTTAGTGGAAGTTCTTGGGCTTGAGCCAGTGGCTTTTGACACGACTATTCTATCAGCTGGTCGACTCTTCCAGCATCAGGTTAACTCAAACGATGTCCCAGCAGTGCTCATAGATTTTGGCTCTGGTTCAGTTGACATAACAATCTACGATAAAGGCGTAATTGTCACTGGTACTGTGCCTGGTGGCGGTGACGAATTTACAGAAATTATTGCTAAAAAGCTCGATATTTCTCTACAAGAGGCACACATCGTAAAGAGTAAATACGGTTTAAGTAAGAGCAAAAAGCAGGCCGACATCACAGAAGCATTGTCTCCAAATATTGATAAGCTTGCCAAAGAAATTCGGCGAATGATTCGTTATCACGAGGAACGGTCAGGTTCGACACGTAAAATTGAGCAGATCATTACTATGGGTGGTGGCGCTAATATGCCTGGCTTGAGCGACTACTTAACAAACAATATGCGTATACCGGTTCGTACCTGTAACCCGTGGCAAGATTTTAATATGGCAAAACTACAACCCCCTCACACACTTGAAAAGTCACTATACGTAACTGTCTCAGGGCTAGCCTTAATTGATTATCAGGAGTTATTCACATGATTAACTTATTGCCTGATCACTATAAAGAAGAAATATCATACTCCCGTCGTAATACCCGCTTGCGCAGCTGGATAACTAAGAGTGTCTTTGCCTTATTTGGAGTTGGACTGATCATTGGAGGCGGCGCCCTATATATGCAGTCATCTATCATGACAGCCGAGCGCCAAGCCAAGGAGGCACAAGCCCAGCTTGAAGCTCAAAGAGTTGAAGAAACTCAAAAGAAAGTCGAAGAAATATCAGGCAACACTAAGCTTGCGCTGCAAGTTTTATCTCGTGAGGTCTTATTCTCTAAGCTAATCAAGCAAATTGGTTCAGCGCTACCGGCCAACACTGCCCTTGAAACTCTTGAGATTGATGCAGTACAGGGTGGTCTTCAGCTTAATGCAGGAGCCGCCGACTTTACAGCCGGTACCCAGATCCAGCTTAACCTTCAGGATCCTAAGAATGGTGTTTTTGAAAAAGCCGACATTAATAGTATTAACTGCGAAAATCAAGTGAGTGCCGAAAAGCGTTACCCATGTACGGTTAGTCTGCGTGCATTATTCAGTAAAAACAACACCTACCTTTATATCACTCCAACTACAGGAGTAAAGCAATAATGAGTGCTAAAAAGTTCTTTTATGTACAGCTCGGGCTATTAGGTTTACTGATTGCTGGAGTGTTAGCAAGTGCAGTAGCCGGCAATATTTTGCTTGAAAAGCAGTCTAAGAAGTTAACCGAGCTTCGACTCCAAAACAAGACTATCGATGCCCAGCAGACTGCATTAGTGCAAGCCAAAAAGGATATTGAAAAGTATAATCAGCTCAACGAGATCGCTAAGAGCATCGTGCCGCAAGATAAAGATCAAGCCAAAACCGTTCGCGAAATTGTTAAGATTGCTCAGGACAATAGGATACCAATTAAGTCAGTCAGTTTTGATTCCTCTAACTTGGGGGATATGACCAAAACTACAGCCGTACCAGATTCATCAGGTGGTGGCAGTGCTGCATCAAGCGCACCAAAAGTTCCAAGTGTCACTCAGGTAAAGCCTATTCAGGGTATTAATAATGTCTATACATTCCCTATCCAAGTTGAAACTTCTCAGGCAGTCAGTTATCAGAATTTCTTGGCATTCCTCGAAAGTTTAGAAAAGAATCGTCGAACTGCGCATGTTGGGAGCATCAATCTTAAACCATCAGCAGACGGCAAAAGCCTAGAGTTCACACTTGCGCTGAACGCATATGTAAAGGCAAACCAATGAGTAAAGATATTGATGTAAAACAGCTCGGCACAATTGGCAAATCGGCCCTACACGTACTGCAAAAGTACGTTGGTTTCATATTTATTATTGGCACCTTGCTCATCTACGCATTTCTAGTATTTCGCATTAGCACCCTCGCTCAAATGGAACCTACCGAAGACGCTGTTCTAGAAAATACCAAAAATGTAAAACGTCTCAAACTCGATCAAAATTCTATTTCTAAGATCGAAGAACTTGAAGATCAGAGTATTGGAGTTCAATCGCTCTTTGAAACAGCTCGCGATAACCCTTTTCAGGATTAGTGGCCACCGTGCTGGGTAAGGAAAGCTAGTCGCGCATCTAGGATCGCTTTAGCGTAGGCATTTGGGTTTGGACAATAAATAAAAGTAAAGTTATTTTGCTCACCAGCAGTTTCGATTCGTAGTTCTCCGTAATTAAAAATGGTGGGCAATATACCCTTCTGCTGAGCGGTCACATCCTCAATATTACCCATCGAAAGCTCTGAAACTTTGCGATCAAACAGTCCAATTTGTAATACCTGCGTCACATTCTTGTCACTAGAGATAAGTTGATTCCCTCGGTAAATACGAGTTGCCAAAACCACAAAAATTAAACCAAACGCGATAACGAATAATGCAAACGCTGCAGCAATCGAACTAATAGTGCCTCGACTAACCCCAATTACATCGGCTAGTGATGGCATAAAAGCAATTGTAATTACCAGACCTAAAAAAATACCAACGAAAGCCTGCAAGTACAACAAGAATAGTCCAAATGGGTGCCTACGAACATCAAATAGCAATGTTTCGTTAGCGGTCAGACTTTCTATTTTTCCAGTGGGGTCAAGTAAGCGCCCTCTTTGCTCTGCAGCCTTGTCAGCTATATCGCTCTGTTTAGGTTGATCAGTGGTGTTGTCAGGTTGTTGCGGATCCATAAATATACTTTATACTAATTTCGTCTGATCAAGTTTATCATCTTTACCAAGATGTGAATATGCTCGCCGCGTTGCTTTTCTACCACGAGGCGTTCGCTCAAGTAAGCCGATCTGCATTAAGTATGGTTCAAAGAAGTCCTCAATTGTAGCGCGTTCATCACCGGTTAGGGCTGCTAATGTTTCTACACCAACTGGGCCACCCTTATGGTGTTCTATGATCGTTTCAAGCACACGTCGATCGGCAGGATCTAGCCCTAATTCATCAATCTCAAGTAGTTCCATAGCTTGCTTTGTAACAACCGTATCTATAATTCCATCGCCGTTTACATCAGCATAGTCACGAACACGCTTTAGTAGTCGGTTAGCGATACGAGGAGTTAGTCGAGCACGTTTAGCAAGATGGTTAGCCGCTTCATCGTGGATTTCTACCTCTAGAATGTTAGCTGCTCTAGAGATAATCTTGGCAATCTCGTCGTTAGTATAAAACTCGAGGCGGTGCTGTAGTCCAAAACGATCGCGCAGTGGTGCAGCCAAAGAACCAGTCCTCGTGGTGGCGCCAATAATTGTGAATTTTGGCAAATCTAGCCGTAAACTACGCGCGCTCGGTCCTTTGCCGAGCATGATATCGAGCTTAAAGTCTTCCATAGCGCTATATAGCACTTCTTCAACGCTGCGGTGCAATCGATGAATTTCATCGATAAATAGAATATCACCGTCTTGCAAGTTAGTAAGAAGACTGGCTAGATCACCAGCTCGCTCAATTGCTGGTCCGGAAGTGATGCGGATATTTGCGCCCATTTCATTAGCAATTACACTTGCCATGGTAGTTTTACCTAGGCCTGGAGGACCATAAAGTAACACATGGTCAATTGGCTCATCACGTTTTTTAGCAGCAGTAATAGCCAACTGCATATTCTTTTTAAGACGCTCTTGGCCAATATAACTTGCAAAATCTTTAGGTCGCAAGCTAATTTCGATTAATTGTTCTTCTGGACTTTCGTCATCAGTCGTTGGCTGAACGATTCTTTCTACTGCCATTATGCATTACCCTTGAGTGCTTTGGTGATTCTTTCTTCAACTGATAAGTCCATATCTATTTCTTTGAGTGCTTTTTGTGCATCAAATTCGCTATAACCAAGAGCAATCAAACCTTGGATAGCTTCGTCGTTCATATTAACTCCACCTCTTGTGACGATGTCTTCGGCATCGTTTGTAGTCGCCAAGCCTACTTTGTCTCGAAGCTCAACAATCATCTGTTCGGCTGCGCGTTTCCCTACACCTTTTGCGCTCTGCAAAAACTTAATATCGCCACTTGCGATCGCAGCTCGAACTGCGTTTTCTGTGCCAATACCAAGTACAGCCATCGAAACTTTCGGACCAACGTTTTTGACACTTAGTAGTTGCTCAAAAAGTTTTTTACTTGCAGTGTTGGTGAAGCCGTATAAATCATGGGAGTCTTCTTTAATATGCTCATAAATGAATAGCTTGGCCGTCTCGTTTTGTACTAGTACGGACTGCTCATTAGCAGAAACAATAATGCCGTAGCCAACTCCATTGACGTCTAAGATAATTGAGTCGAGTTCTTTAACTGCGACTACCCCGTTAAGATAAGAAATCATTACTTATCAGTATACCACTAGGCATACCGTGCGGTCATTGAATGACAGATCGCTGCCGCTAGAGCGTCAGCTGCATCGTCGGGCTTTGGCACTTCTTGCAAGTTCAATACTACACGTACCATTTCTTGTACTTGCTTTTTGTCGGCTTTGCCATACCCCGTAATTGCCTGTTTGATTTGTAGTGGCGTGTATTCAAAAAGCTCTAAACCTGCCTGCTTGCCGCATAATAGCACTACGCCACGAGCTTGCGCCACGCTCATTGCAGTAGTTACGTTTTGGGCAAAGAAAAGTTTCTCGACCGACATAACTTCTGGTTTATGTTCGTTAATAATTTCTGTAAGCTCATCAAAAATTGTCAGCAGTCGATCACTATCAGCCTGCTTAACAGGTGTGCGAATCACTCCGCCATCCACTAATTTTGCCTTACCAGAAGCTTGCACATCGATTACACCAAAACCAAGAATTCCGGTGCCTGGGTCGATACCTAAAATGCGCATAGGTTATAGTAAGTTTTCAGCTATTTCAAAATTAACGTGAGTGTTGCTCACATCATCAAGCGATTCAAGAGCATCCATTAATCGTGTAATTTTGCCGGCAGCTGTTTCGTCATCGATATTTATCGTATTTTGCGGCACGTAGGTGAGTTCGGCTTCTAAAACTTCTAGACCTTGCTCTTTTAGTGCATCGCGGACTTTAGCAAGCTCTTTAGGATCGGTGTAAATTTGCATTTCACCATCATCTTCTTCAGCGTCTTCCGCACCAGCATCAAGAACTTGTAGCAACAAGTCTTCTCCGCTACCTTTTACTACGATTGACCCTTTACGATCAAACTGAAAGGCTACCGCACCTTTTTCAGCAATATTACCACCGTGTTTACTAAATGCTAATCGAACTTCTGGGTAGGTTCGATTAATATTGTCGGTTGCGCACTCTACAAGAATTGCAGTTCCAGCTGGGCCGTAACCTTCGTATAAAATTTCCTGAATTTGATCGCCACCAAGCTTGCCTGTTCCGCGGTCAATTGCTCGCTGGATGTTGTTGGCTGGCATATTAGCCGCCTTGGCTTTATCGATCGCAAGTCGCAATGAAAAGTTAAGATCTGGATCGCCGCCAGCCTTTGCGGCCAGTGCGATGTTGTTTCCGAGTTTGGTAAAAATTGCCCCGCGCTTAGCGTCTTCAATTGCCTTGCCGCGATGAATTTTTGCCCATTTTGAATGTCCTGCCATAGTACATAATAGTATAGCACACGGTGTTAATGTCGATTTTAACAGTATTTATAGCACCTGCCGTGCTAATTGCGTGCCTTCAGCGGTTGCTGCCAGTTTATCGTATGCATCGCCCCAGCTGCGTGTTCGCAAGCCACAATCCGGCGACGGGTAGATCTTAGCTGGATCCCCAATTATATCGACCGCGTGTAATACACGATCCCGAACAAGTTGTGGCGTTTCGGTAAGACTATCGTGCACGCTTGTTACGCCCAGCCCAATGGCTACCTCTGGTGTCCAGATTTTAAACTTTTCAAGCGTTTCGTAGGCTGGCCGAGCTGCGCTATCGACTCCTAAGCCTCTTGGGTCACGGTTAGCAAACTCTAGCGAGAACTGGTCACAATTCTCGATCTTTTCAATATGTGGGAAGAGCAAATTGTAGTCAGAGAAGCAAATATGAACACCAAACTTGCCGACTAAACCAGCTACCGATCGATTAAATGACTCAATGAACAATGGAACTTCTTCTGGTTTTGTCGTTGCGGCTGGTTCATCAATCTGAATCCATGTAGCACCTGCATCGAGCAAACTCTGCACATTGGGTCGAATAACATTGTCCGCTAGGTCTAGAACAAATTGCTCCTTGGCTTGTATGCGGTCAAGCCCTAAACCACCACGCTCTTGCTGCTTCTGATAATACTCGTCAAAAGACCAATCAGCTATTGTGTAAGCGCCGGTTATTGGAACTTTCAGTGGGTGCTCAGCAAACTTAAAGGCACGCTCATATTCGTCGGTGTGCCACGGATGTTTAAGAGCCACGCCCCCGACTACTGCAGCCTTCTTGTACGAACGATTATCAAAAGCTCGAACTCGTCCACGCCAGTCAAATCCGCGAGTACCTTCAACAGCGACTTGGTACATCTCTGGACGATCCTGTTCACCGTCGTATACGATATCAATGCCGGCTTGCTCTTGAAGACGAATCGCATACCGTGCCGACCATTGCTTAAGTGCTTCTCTATTGGGCGGTAAAATTACCCCAAACTTATTGATTTGTCGTTCAGCCGAATGTAGAACCTCAACCAATTCATCACTTTTTATGCCTAGCCGATCACCCCACTGCTCAGCTTGTTCAAAATGAGCATCCGTGACTAGATTCTGATTTATGGTTTGTACTCGCCAGTCTGGCTTAGCTAAGCTACCGACTTCCTGAGTTGGTAATAGTATTTCACTCATTTGTTTGCTCCCTTCAATAGTCGTGTGACACGACCAAGTTGCCGTATTTTCTGTAACGCATGCTCGTACGGCACGTGCTCTAGGTCTGTTGTATGCGTAACATAAAGTGTTTTGACTTTGGTTTTTTCAACTAAATTATCCACTATACTGATTACGTCTTCGTCTGTTTGTTCAAGCGTATTATCGGCATTAATAACGCCAGCAATAAATTCTCGACCATTTAGATTTGGTAGTTCATTAACAGGTGTTTCCGTCACGTCACAGCCCACACGGTTAACTGCAAGTCCGCTATTAATCGCGGCTGCAATAATTTCGGATGCATTGCCATTACTAAAGTACACTCCGATGTCTAACTGGTGGCGTAATACAAAACGTGAAAGCCGGTCAATAATGGTTTGATTTTCTTCTGGGGTACGTTGTTCATACGCAGAATATGGATCGTGCAATAAAATCTGGTCAGCCTTATTAGTTGTTGCAAAGTAGTCCAGAATATCTGAGTATACTTCATCTACCCTTTGCTCAATCTCTGCTTTAGTCAAGTCACCACTTTGATCAACCAATTCAGAAAAGGCTATTGGAGATAGCAGTGTAACAACACGTTTCTTATCCCCCGTAAGTTCTCGGTGTCGCTCAGGTTCGAGTAGCTGCGAATCGGCGCTTGGGTCAAATGCAAAACCCTCGGTTATCTGTGGTTGTCGATAGAATGTATTGCGATCAAACCATCGAGTCACGGGTGCGACTGCAACGTCGCCACCGAGACCTGACGAAACTTGAGCAATCCCACGCAAATAATCTAGCTGGTCTGGACCTTTGCTTCGACCTGCGTAATCTATCCCTGCAGCCAAGATCGTTGACTCATACAGGAAGTCATCGTCAGCAAAGACTTGCTTCAGATGTTCAGCATCAGTACGACCGCGCTCAAAGTCACTGCTGGCTTGAAACAAGTCATCCGACCACGGAGCAATGCCGTACACGACACTATTTATTTCTTTTGACATAAAAATATCCCTTCTGCTAAACAAGCGGAAAGGATAGTAAGAAAACTTTATATCTTCTCCGCTTTTAGCGGACTAGATGGAGCACCTTATTATTTCTAATAGGTTGCCGGCAGGTCGACGAGCTAGATCTCTCGCTGCACTCTTGATATTAAATTGTTAATGTTACTTGATCGTACACGACAATTTGCACAAATGCAAACTTAGTACTGTACTTAGCGGTGATTTCGGCCTTGGAAGACGGCAGAGACCGAACCCTCGGTTGCAATTTGACCTGCAGTAACGGCAAGCAGGTACGAAATGTCGTGAATATCTAGTTTTCCTTCTAGGGCTTTGGCGGCCTTTTGCTTGAGTGGCACTGAGTTTGTGCCAATGATCTTACTGACTGATTTATGCTTTAGGTTTTTATGCGCTGGACTAGAAAATATTAAATGAGTAGCGCAAGCAATATTTCGTTTAGAGCCCGATCGGGATAGAGCTTTGGTTGCCGATAATAATGTTCCGGCGGTATCGATTTCGTCATCTACAATCACGCAGGTCTTGCCTTCAACATGTTCAATAAATTCTGGTCGACCCATGTCATCTCGTAGCCTGTCTTTGTCTAAGACAATATAGCCGATACCAAGTTCGCGGGCATGATCTTGGTTTTGAGATGCTCGTCCACCGTCTGGCGCAACCATTATAAATTCTTCATCTGGGTTGGTAGCCATTTCTTGTGCAATCGCATCTTCAATTACAGAGCCGGCCGTCACCAAGTCAAACGGGTTATTAAACGAACCCTGTATAGCTGGCTCATGGATATCTAGAGTTACAGCACGTTTTAAGCCACCGACCGCAAGCGCGTTAAGCGCCCACTGTGATGAAATTGGTTCACGACCCTTTGCTTTGCGTTCCTGTCTACCGTAGCCAAAGTAAGGAATAATAGCAGTGACTTCTTT
>JALQXV010000070.1 GCA_023263015.1 Candidatus Saccharimonadia bacterium | reverse complement strand
GCCTCAAGTATCGCGCTAGGTGTCGCTAAGCAATTACCCGATCAACGAGTTTATTGCATTGATGGCGATGGGTCAGTTCTTATGCATATGGGGGCACTCGCAGCGATTGGCTCGCAGAATCCTACTAACTTTTGCCACATCGTCATAAACAACGGCGTCCACGATTCAGTTGGCGGCTATCCGCACGCAGGAAGTAACGCAAATGTACGCAAACTTGCAGAAGCTAGTGGCTACACCCAAACAATTATTGCCACTGACGAAGCAGAACTAATGAGCGCCATAGCAATATCAAAGAAAAACAATGGTCCGACACTGATTGAAGTTATTGTTAATGCAGGTGCTCGCGGTGATTTAGGACGCCCCACAATGAGTCCTCGTGAAAACATGGAATCGTTTAAGAAATTCTTAGAAAACTAGCAGTATAGTGCCATAACACGGTATGATCTAAATAACGTTAGGATTAAATTCTGAGATGAAAAAAGACAAACGACCGTTACTTGCTCGCCTATGGACATTTCAAGGTGAACGAGCTCCACTTTACGGTGTGCTTATTATGGCCACTACAACCGTTGGAGTTGTTTTTAATTTTTCGCAGCAATCGTGGCGCAACTACATCGTGGCAGTGATTATCATTGCACTCTACTTAATTCAAATTAGAACTGCCGATGAGAAGAAAGACTTTGAGCACGACAACAAATACCACCCAACTCGTCCTGTCCAGCGCGGTGTTGTAACGTTGGCCGAGCTGGCAGTTATAAATAAGTTAAGTATAGTCGGGCAAATTGCACTCTATGCATCGTTTCTTGACCCACGAATACTAATTCTTGGGCTCTGTTCACAAGCCTACGCATTCCTTACACGCAAAGAGTTCTTTGTTCGCGATTGGATCCGGCAACATTTCTTTATTTATTACGTATCACATTACATGCAGCTGGTCATTTTGTTTTACGCGATGATTAGTATTATCCAGCCGGTCGGCGAAAGTTATTGGTCATTCGTAACACTCTTTATGCTAAGTGTCATTGTTACCGAAATTGGACGTAAGATGTTCGCAGTCGAAGATGACACTATTGACGACACCTATTCTGCTCAATTAGGCCATAAAGGTTCAGCTGTAGCGCTGTCTGTGGTTGCGGGTCTAATTACTGGCACCGTCTACTACTTCATTAACAATCATTCGCAAAATTACATATACCTCGCAGCACCAATAGTGGTCACGTTAATTATTTTTATTGCTGCTTATAAATACGCAAAAAGCCCAGATAGAAAAAACGCCGATCTTGTAGAAAAAACGAGCGCCTTACTGTACGTAGTAGCGATGCTGACGGTCATACTAGGTGCTTAAAAGTGGCTAGTTCTTACGGTTCTAAAGCTGATAACTTGCAGCAACTTGCAGATGCAGGGTTTAACGTACCCAAATTTTATGTAGTTCCAAGTAATGCCAAAAAGGGCACCCTTAAAAATCAATACGATCGTTGGTGTGTGGAGCACGGAATTTCTAGTACAGCAGTGCGGTCATCAAGCACTCAAGAAGATACCAAAGAAAGTAGTTTTGCTGGGCAGTTCGTAACGATTTTGGATGTAACTCAACGTAACTTTTTAGAAGCAGTGCAGACTGTGCTAAGCTCTAAGCCAAATGCAAGCTACGCTAAAAAATCGGGTAATGTTCACGCTATTGTGCAGGATTTTATTGAGCCAGATATTTCTGGTGTGGCTTTTAGTGTTAATCCGGCCAGTGGTGAACCGGAAGTGGTTATTAACGTTGCTGAAGGCCGCGGAACAAAAGTTGTTGACGGCGTAGAGGCCGAACAGTACTTCATAAATCGGCTTAAACCCGAGCAGTCTAAGCAGCAAGGATTACTAAGCCCCGAACAAACTAGAAAAATAGTTTCACAGGTGCTGAAGATCGAAGAACTTTTTGCCTACCCTCAGGATATCGAGTGGGCAATTAAAGACGAGGAGTTGTATATTCTGCAAGCTCGGCCGATTAGCAAGATTAATCACATGCGTTTGTGGGATAGTTCAAACATTGCAGAAAGCTTCCCAGGTATAGTTTTGCCACTTACATTTTCTAT
>JALQXV010000067.1 GCA_023263015.1 Candidatus Saccharimonadia bacterium | reverse complement strand
GCTAGTTCTAGCTCTTCGTGTTCTTTTTGAAGCTGTGTGTGTTGTTTCGATAGACCATCAATAGTATACCCGTTTGCATTGGTTTTTGTAACCTGTGTAAGATACAACAACCCGAGCAAACAGCTAAGAATTAGCAGCATAATGGTGTTACTAATAGGTCCAAGTGTTCGAACTTGTTCATTAAAACTGACTGCATTTTGATGTCGCACAGCAAATCGCTTGCGGCTCATTGCAGAAGCACTTGAATATGTCATACGTTTTTCTTTTATGTTTATTTTGTTAGTAAACTGCGATTTCATTAAATTTTAATGAAATCTAGTTTTACATGTAATTGCAGCGTCATAAACGCCACGCTTAATTTCCGGTTGCCCGGAGAGCAAAATATGCCCTCCGGAGCAGCCGTCGAGCTTAGTTTAGACCACTTTTACGTGGACTTTGTAAGCGCGGGAGTTGCTTTTTACCTGAATTGGCATTAGTAGCTCCCTTCCTTTTTTATTTTTATTTTCGCTGCGCTACACGTAGTTTTGCACTGCGTGCGCGTGGATTGGAAAAACATTCTTCGGGCGTACCTGTTACCGGCTGCTTTGTTAAAAGACGTAAGTCTGCATCGTAACGGTCTCCCCCATTTTCGCTAAAGTAGCGTTTTACGATCCGGTCTTCGAGGCTGTGGAACGATATAACTGCTAAACGGCCGTTGGGCTTTAGTAGTTTATGCCACAATGGCAAGCTGCTGGTAAGCTGCTCCAGTTCGCCGTTAACGACGATCCGTATGGCTTGGAATATTTGAGCCTCTAGACGTACCTTGGGGTAACGTGGAGTACTATTGTTGATAACATCTGCTAGTTGTGTAGTCGTTTTAAGTGGTCGGGCCGCAATAATTGCATCTGCGATTCTGTTCGCTCCACGCACTTCGCCGTACTTCTGCATTAAAGAAACTAGGGCTTCTTTGCTGTAGTCGTTAACAACGGTGCTCGCAGTAAGCGGTATGCGCGGATCCATGCGCATATCTAGCGGTCCATCCTTTTGAAACGAAAAACCCCTTTCGGCGTTATCGATGTGTGGTGACGATAATCCAATGTCGGCGAGTATCAGATCAAATTGCCGATCTTCTGCAACTAACTGCTTACTTGCTGCGAAAAAATCATTGTGGATCAGTTCCACGCGATTATCGCTAGCGAAGCTTTCTGTTAGATGTTCGATGGCATTTTGGTCGCGGTCCACCAGTGTAGCTCGTCCATTATTACCAATTCTTTCCACTACACTCCGAGCATGCCCACCATAGCCTGCGGTCAGGTCCAGGTAATGCTCCCCTGCGTGAGGATTCAAATGTGTAATAACTTCTTGTGCTAAAACCGGTATGTGCTTTTCTGTCACTCGGGCCTCGTTTAAATTATCTGGCGTCTTGTTTATTTTTGTTTTTATTTTTATTTTTTACAAGGTCACCTATTTAGCAGCCAGTTTTTTGTTTTTACGTATTTTATGATGCGACCATCGTTTTTGTTTTTGTTGTGTAACTTTTTAGGGTTACGAGTCTTTTTTAGGTACCTAGAAATTTGTTTTCTACATTTTAGATTTTAAAAATCTATAGATAACTCTAGGTAAAAGACAAAAGTGAGTTTTAGAGACTTATGTGTGAGGTGGAGTTTTGGGAGGTGTTTTTATAGAAGGTACGAAGGTTTTTTCTCGTGGTTATCCTTAAGGCCACATACTGACTGCCAAATAGCTGACCTCGGATGTTCCAGGTTTAGTGAATGCTATTATTTGTTAAAGATCGGGCTACAAATCTCTATACTGACTTCGCCATTATGCGCCAGTATCGTCCAACTCCAACACAAACAATTTCGCGGTCGATGCCAGCATAGTCCAACAGGTGCTGCTCAAGCGTAATACGCCCTTGCTTCTCATCTATGCTTGCTTCGATCTTTCCCATCCTAAATTGGACGTTAAGATCTGCGATCCGCTCATCAAGAATGTCACCTTCGAGGCGTGGCTCGACCATATTGTCCCAAACATCTTTTGGGTACAAGTGAAGGTATTCGCCAAAGCCGCGAGTCACAACTGCCCCACTCACAAACTTAAGACGGAGCTCAGGCGGAATAGTCAGTCTGCGCTTATCGTCAAGCTTGCGTTCGAAATAGTCGTTTATCGCCATACTTGGTGTGATGTGGTTGATATAGATTTGTTAATCTAGTGGTTTTTGTTTTTTGGTAACTGTTTTGGTTACTTTTGATTACCCACTAACATGATCATACTACCCACCATACCCCACATACAAGAGTTTTTTATAGGAAATACCCACAGTTTTCCACAGTTATAGTCCACCACTATATGTAGCGTATGGACATAATTCAGAACGCTACTGCTAGCGTTCTAGAAACTATATTTTGTATACTAATATGCAAATATACCCTATATGGTTTATATTATTGAATTTTAAAGATCTGTAAATTTATTCTTACCTATACATACAAGTACCACGGTATATTAATAAGACATTAAACGGAAAAATGGTTATCAACGAACATATTGAACAACGCCCGCCCAAAATTGTAGTTATTGGCGGTGGCACTGGGACTTCTACTATTCTGTGCGAGCTTAAGTTCCTAACGCCCGACCTTACTGCCGTTGTTAATATGAGCGATGATGGTGGATCAAGTGGCGAACTGGTGCGTGAATTGGGTGTCATGCCAGGTGGTGACTTGCGTCAATGCCAAGTTGCCTTAAGTAACTACCCTGCACTAGCCGAGGAGTTTGAGCGTCGCAATCAAGATGGTCATGCATTAGGAAATTTGGTATTGGCTCAACTAGAACTTGGACTTGGTGATATTCAGACCAGTGTTGACCATGTTAACCATATGTTAAAAATTACTGGCGAAGTGTTGCCAGTGACAACTAGTCGGCATGACCTAGTTATGCAATATGGTAAAACAATTGTCCGCGGCGAGTCGTTAATTGGCCACTATATTCTGCCTCCTAATACACGACCTACGATTTCGATGGATCCTTCCGTAACGCTCAACCCTCGTGCCGAAACCGCACTTCATGAGGCAGATTTAGTAGCAATTGCCTGTGGCAATACCAACGGTTCGGTACTACCGGCACTGGTTGTTAAAGGCATAAAGGAAACATTAAGAGACACTAAAGCAAAAACAGTCATGGTTGCTAACCTATTGAATAAGCCTGGACAAACAGATGACTGGCACGTTCAAGACTACGTGCAGCACATCGAACGACACATTGGTGGAGATCAAATTGATATGACACTTTTTAATACCGACCTGCCCACCCAAGCAATGATCGCCAAGCATGGCTCAAAAGGAGAAGCGCCAGTGCGCGTTGATGAAGATGAGTTTGAAGATTGTTTTGCCACGCCAATTGGTGCCGCCCTGCTGTCGAGCACGGTGCGCACGAATGCCGTAAACGATGTCTTGTTCAAACATAAGCGAACGGTTATTAAACACGACTCTGCTAGAGTCGCGAGCAAGTTAGCACACATTGCGCAGCATATTGTTGCGAACAGTGACGTTTATGACAATTCACGAATGCGCTGAGCAAACCACTTAGCGCTTGGTCGAATGGTACGTTTAGCGTTGTTCTTATAATCAACGTGAACTAAGCCAAACCGTGGCCAATAGCCGTACTTCCACTCAAAATTGTCGAGCAGACTCCAGTGAAAATAGCCTTTTAGTTCAACACCTTCACTAATTGCCTTTTCCATGGCTACAATTGATTCTTCGATCCACCAGCGCCGGTACCGATCGCTAGCATCTGCTAAGCCGTTTTCGGTAATAAAGATTGGCTTTTTAAAACGAGCGTGAACGCGCATTAATAGCGGATACAAACCTTCTGGCTCCATATACCAGCCAAGATCATTAAGCGGCACGGCTGGGTTGTACTTTTTGCCAATACCGGTGTAATAGTCTGTAAAATAATAGTTAAATCCAACGTAATCTTGGTAGCGATTGATTCTAAGCAAGAACCACCAATTCCAAAAGTAACGCATCCACTTAGTAGTTAAGTTATCAAATACGTTGTGCGGTCGTTTGGATTGAATATTAGCAAGCTGCGCTGCTACGCCAATTTGCACCGAAGACTTTTTACCTTTAAGTACTTTGTAAGTTCGGCGGTGAGCACGAGTTAAGTTCCAGTACACTTTCATGAACTTAAAAACGCTTTTTTCCTGCGGTGGCCACTCTGCAGTTAAATAACCAAAGCTGGTGTAAACATTTGGTTCATTTAGCGTAATTACGTATTGAATATCATCTAGCAGTTCATCGGCCACCTTTTGGGCAAAGCGCTCAAAGTACGCTATATTGGCACGCTTTTCAAAGCCGCCCTTTTCGGCGAACCAAACTGGCATAGTCCAGTGCCATAAGTTAATAAACGGCTCTAAATGCTGCGCGCGCAGTTCGGCAATATACTTTTTATAGTGCGCAATGGCATCCTCATCCCACTTCCCTTCTTCGGGTTCAATGCGTGACCATTCAATTCCAAAGCGGTAGGCATTCATATTTAGTTCGCGGGCGATCGCAAAGTCTTCTTTATACCGTTTGTAGTGATCAACTCCCTTACCTGATACGTAGTTTTCGGGGTTCTCGGCTTCGTCTTTAATTTGATCCCATGTTGGTACCCACGAAATACGCTGGTGAGCCGTTTGAGCTAGTTCGCGAGCATTTTGAAGCTCCCATACCGACCATTGGTTATGATTACCGCCCTCTACTTGGTGGCTGGCGCTACTGGCGCCCCAGAAAAAATCTTTAGGAAACAGGTTTGTGTGTTGTCGAGGTTTTATATCCATTACCGGTAACTATACCAACCACGCTTGAATCGCGCTAGCCTGCCTGCTGCACAATATGCAATATGTCAGGGCCATATTTAGCCAACTTAGCCTTGCCAAAACCGTTGACGGCCAGAAGCTGTGATTCTGACTTTGGTACTCGGCGAGCAATTTCGTCGAGTGTTTTATCATGAGCAATAATGTACGGCGGCACACTGTCGGTACTAGCACGATGCGCACGCCAATTTCGTAAGGCCTGTATTAATTTCGGGTTAGCCTTAGATGCCGGCAGATCTACCTCTTCAGCAATTTTTACCTCGCCTAGCTCTTGAGCAAGTACAAGCGAGGCGTCCCGCATAGTTTCATCAATCTCATAAATTGCTGGATGCAGGCGTAGCGCCATATCGTTAATTCCAGTTAGGTAAAGCCCTTCGATTGAACGCACCCGTGACAATGCCACATAACCCATACCGTAGGTAAATGCTCTACTTAGGTCGATTTCAGCCGCGTCTAAGCTCATGCCTTGACTCTTATGAATTGTGATAGCCCATGCTAAACGAAGGGGTAACTGAGAAACCGTAGCTCGTTCTTTACCATCTTCTTCAAAACGCCAAATGTACGGCTCGACCCTAACTTCTTTATTATTGGCGTGTAGCTTAACAATAGGAGTATCGCCGTCAAAGTCGATAACCTGACCACGTGAGCCGTTGGCAAAGCCAGCAACAAAGTTATTAGCCACGAACATCACTTCTGCACCAATCTTTAACTCCAGTATAGCTGGTGCGAGCACGCTTTTTTGCAGGCTTTCAATAAACTGCTTTCGACCAGCTGTTTCCATTTCATAAATCTCTGTCTCGGTATCAAGTTTAGCCAGTTGCTGTTCGTTGATCAGATCAACATTGGCATTATGAGTGTAGAGCCGTGTTATAACAGCATCTTCGTGCGGACGAGAATCAAGTCGCTCCTGCAAGCTTTCGGCATGAAACTCGTCGAACGAATTGGTGCGCAGTGCATTTAAAAGGTTTAGTAGCTCGCCGCTCGATTGACGGTACTGACCAGTTAAATAACAGATCGCGGGGTTAAGTTCTTGCCATGCACTTGATAAATGTACAAAGTCTTCAACTTCGCTGCCTCGACTAATTGGCGGCAACTGAAAAAGATCACCAGTCAAAATAACTTGTAGTCCGCCAAACGGCTCGCTGCTTTCACGGAGCAACTTGGCAACTTCGTTGATCATATCGAGCCTTTTACCGTGCAACATTGAAACTTCATCAATAATAAGTACGTCGGTGGCATTGTAGCGCTTTTGCAATCGGTCGTTATCCTTCATCCAAACTAAGTCATGCTCCGTTAACTCTTCGCGCACGCCAAGCCCAGACCATGAATGAATGGTCATACCGCCTAAATGAGTTGCAGCGATTCCGGTGCTGGCAGTTATGGCAACTTCTTTGCCTTGCTTTTTCAGGCTGCGAATCAGCTTATTTAAAACAAAAGTTTTGCCGCTACCGGCTGGCCCTGTTAAAAAGACAGATTGACCACTAAGCATAAGGTGCAGCGCTTGGTCTTGGTTCATGGTACGACTACTCTTCCTTGTTCTGGAAAGTTAACTTCATCAAAAAGAACAGTTTCAGTAAATTTCATTTTATACATAACGTGTTTATTTGATCCTGACACATAGTTATTATGAAAATCTTTGCCAGCTCCATATTTAGAAACATATTTTTTCATAACCGCTTCAATTGTCTGGGTATCTGCTTCTAATTCAGCCGTACCAGCAACCTGAACACCAATAACCGGTTTATCAAATTTAATCGGGATTGTAACAGCAATGTTGGGATTATCGCTAAGTTCTAAACTATGTCGTCGGTCTGGGTAGCTAAGCCAGTAAATAGCTCCGTCTAGGAATACAAAATAAACTGTGCAGACCCACGGTTGATCACCGCGTACGGTTGCCAGTTGCATAACATTTCCCTGCTCAATATAACTATTGGCTCTTTCCCTCAAGTCCATATAAATTAACTATAGCACTTGCTTTAACAAGTCATCATCGCTTTCGGTCAGTTTAAGCGGCTTCTTACGAATTACTTCGTAACGCTGTCCCGTAACCGGAGATTCGATGTAATCGTCATTGAGCAAGTTCACAAACTTTGTCAGATCTTTTTCGTCCATGATGATAATTGAGCCAGAGTCGTCCTGCATCAAATCAATGCCCATTTCTTCGGCATGATCCATTAAGTCCTGCTGATTCATGAGGGTCGGATCGAGTTTTTGTAATTTTTTAATAAGACCCTTCTTACCCTGTACTAACGAGTTCATGCTGGCACCTTGATCAAAACTCAGAGTAAATTGTTTTTCAATTTCAGCGACTTTTGCTCGCGCTATGTATGCTTCCTTAGCATCATAGCCAAAGAGTGTTTTAAGCTTAGCCTGATTAAAAACATAGATGTCCTGATCTAAAATAAGTAGCTGTGGCTCTGGTGGTATACGAAGCGCTCCGTCTGCGTCAAACGGCACAAAGCTTCCGTTTCGTAACATCCAGCCTACCTTGCCCTTCATCATATTAGAGGCTGGTAAGACTTTAAAGATGTAAAATGGCTTGCCAAGCTTCTCGTGACTAACACGAGCCATTACACCTTTGATACGCTTCATGTCGTGCTCATCTTCAACAAAAACTTCAATTTCGTGTTCCTGCGTTTTCACCCAGTTCAGCACTTCTCGAGCCTTGTCGACATTACTCAAACGCGTTCGCTGCAAAATACCATCTTCTGCATCGGCTGCTTCAAACTCTCGAACACTCAGACCCTTTTCGGCACCTTCAAGTATGTATTCTAAAATCTCGTCAATAAAGAGCGGTTCAAGCTGCTTGGTCAAGCCGCCACCCATTTGAGTCTTATATAGTATGTAATTTTTGTTAATTAGGAACAGTTCAATTTTAAGCTCGTCCTTGTATTGGACTAAGTTGTTTGCCCACGCAAACACATCGGTTTCAATGTATTCTGGCTCTTGCGGAGCAATATCGGTAGCTGGCTTTTCGTCCATAGTCAAAAGAGATCCCTCAAATGTTAGTTTTGTATTTACACGTAAAAACTATTTTACCCCAAACCAATCAGTTTAGGCTGCTGTAAAATTGTTTATAACTCAATTTCAGGTAACGACAATAAGTCTTCGACTGAGTTAACCTGCCCCATTACAGACAACGACATGTAGACATTACTATCCGCTAAAATTTTGGCTTTTTCAAAGCTTACAATTTCGTGTGTAATTTGCTCGCCTGGATCCTGCTTTGGTTCGCCAGTACTTTCTAGGTCAGTTGCAATAAAACGATAAATCCACCAGTCTGCTTTGGTACTACCAAGATCATCAATGGCTACAAGTTTAAGGGTTTTAAATTGCATGCCGGTTTCTTCACGTAGTTCGCGTAGCGCTGCTTCGTAAATCGTTTCACCTGGGTCGATTTGCCCACCTGGGAATGATATGCGCTTTACATCTCTAGGCTGTTGCTCATGCAAGATAACAACTTTGTCATCAATAATAGGAATAATGCTGACTGCGTCAATGTGCTTAGCCATTTCAAACGTTGCTGAGCTACCGTCAAATAACTTTTGCTCCCACTGATAGATATCGTAGATTATGCCTTCAAAAACTTTCGTGGCGTGCTCAGGCACGCGGGATGGTAACTTCATAGGGCTAATTATCGCTTGGATCGTTATAGGCTATAAGTACGATGTCACCTGTTGGGTCCATCCAATCTCGGACAATCTGCTCAACATCCTCAATTGTATCTTCGCCAATTGTCATAATTGATAAATACCCTGGACTAAGTCGGGCAATCTCGCGCTCTTCACCTACAGGCGGAACGCTCAAATCTTTAGGACGTGGAATTGTAATTGAAAGCAATGGAGCTAGTCGACTATCGGGCTCATCGCCCATCTCATAATCAAGTCGGGTTGCAAACAATTCGCCACTCTTTGGGGCCTTGTCGTTAATGTGAATATGAAGATCTTCATGATGGACATACCCTTCCTCGCGCAAAAATTCTAAGCCTAGAGGGTCCAAGAACATTCTATGTGCAGTTCCTACTTTGGGGTAAGAGCTCATGATATTTTACCTACCAAGTCACTAATGGCTACCCGCTCTTGTTCGGTTGTATCACGGTGGCGCACCGTAACGCTATTATCTTCTAACGAATCAAAGTCGATCACTACGCAGTACGGGGTACCGATTTCGTCTTGCCGGCGGTATCGTTTACCGATATTGCCATTGTCGTCCCACATCACGCTGCCAATATCCTTTTTAAGTTGTGCGTAAACTTCGCGGGCCTTTTCAACAAGTTCAGGCTTATTCTTGAGTAATGGGCTGACTGCGACTTTAACTGGAGCGAGGTGTTTAGGAAGTTTTAAATACACACGCTTTTCACCATTCACTTCGTCTTCTACATAAGATGAATCGATCACTGCTAAAACAAGTCGATCTAAACCAAATGTTGGTTCAATAACATGCGGCACAAATGCCGGCGAACCATCTTTAGGACGATATTCTAAGTTCTTACCAGAGTGCTTCATATGAGCTGAAAGGTCATGGTCAGTGCGGTACGCACAACCACCGAGTTCTTTCTGACCAATAATGTAGTCGAATTCACTGTCGATTGAATGCTTGCTGTAGTGCGCGCGATCTTCGGCTGGTACATCAATAAAGTGCAGCTTTTCTTCTGGCAAGCCAATGCTTAAATAGAATTGTTTTTGCAGTTCAAGCCACTCGTCAAATACTTCACGCCAATTATCTGGATGAGCAAAAACTTCGATCTCCATTTGCTCAAATTCGCGGACACGGAAAATAAAGTCACGTGGACTAATTTCGTTACGAAATGCCTTACCTATTTGCGCGGTAGCAAACGGGATATTTGGGCTAAAGCTATCGACAATATTTTTGAAGTTTACAAACATACCCTGTGCGGTTTCTGGCCGTAGGTAACTCACACTTGTTTCGTCTTGAATAGCACCAACATTTGTCTGAAACATCATATTAAATTGACGAATTTCGCTTAACTCGTTGCCGTCTGGACTTTTAATATTGTTGTCCTTAAATGCTTGGTTCATTTGTTCAGTCGACATGGCTGCTACATTTTCGACACCAGCGTCCTCCAACAAATGATCGGCACGGTGACGCTTTTTATTAACCATGTCTTCAACAAGCGGGTCGCTAAAACCATCAACATGACCGCTCGCCTGCCAAACTTTTTGATTCATCAAAATTGCAGCATCAATGCCGTACGTATCGTCTCGATCTTCAACAAAAAACTTCCACCATGCGTTAGATATATTGCGCTTTAACTGAATACCTAACGGACCGTAATCCCATGTTCCGCTCAAGCCTCCGTATAGTTCGGATCCTTGATAAATGAATCCTCGACGTTTGGTTAGGCTGACAATATCTTCCATGGCTACAGTTTTACTCATGGTAGCTAATTATATACTAGTGCGACCCCTGTTACTAGAGCTCAGTTAAATTCATCTTAGTAATCGCCTGTACCAGCGTCACTAAGCGATCTTCTGACCCAAGTGCGGTTTGCAGGCGCGGCGGTCTTGGTTGAGTAGCGCATAATCTAAGCACCTTTAAATCGTTGCGGCCAAATGGACCGTTGTTACGCTGCACAAAACACTGTGAATCAAACTCAAACTCAAACTGGCTAGCATCATCCGCAACTTCCAATAACAAGCTCGGTGCACTTCCTGAAATTGTCAGTAACTGCAGATTGAACCATAGATCAATCATCCGAATGTCGTTCGATAAATCATTAAGCGAAGTTAGTGCCACCAATAGTAATTCATAGTATTCTTGGCCCGCCTCTTCATCGGCAACCTGCCCAATAGCTTTTAAGTACGCAAAGGCTCGCTGCATGCGCTTAACATCGGTAACCAAGTTTGCAAAATGAACTTTTAGTCGAGCCGAAGTTAACGTAGTCAAACTCCCCTTACCCTGAATTAAGCCAACTTCGGATTCGCTCAAAAGCTCAATGCCACCAGCTAAACGACTTTTTTGACTGCGCACGCCCTTAGCCAGCGCCGAACGTTTACCGTGTTCGCGGCATAGTAACGTTAAAATGCGATCTCGTTCACCATAATCAATTCGCGACAGTACGATTGCGGAATCATGGATCTGTTTCACTATAAAAGGCTCACTGCACGTTCAAGATTTTCTAACGTTGTGGTTGGCTTATAAAAATAGGTGTTCACGCCATATTTCTGCCATTGCTGATCTGTTAAATTAGAATCCGCTAACGGTATTCGACTGTACACAAATATTGGCACGTCTAGCCAATCGGAATACGATTTGAACTCTTGCAGGAATTCGATGCCGTTATGTTCGGGAATGGCCAGTTCCAAAATAACTGCGTCAGGTTTTAGCTCGTCAGCTTGGTGAATCGCTGCTTGGGCCGACGCAACCGTCACTACCTCGTGATGTTTTTTGCTTAAAAATGCTGCAATTGTTTTTGCTAATTCAGCATCGGGTTCTAAAAGTAATATCTTCATCGACTATACCAA
The DNA here is from genome assembly GCA_023263015.1 of Candidatus Saccharimonadia bacterium. Taxonomy (GTDB): domain Bacteria; phylum Patescibacteriota; class Saccharimonadia; order Saccharimonadales; family 2-12-FULL-41-12; genus JALQXV01. Next base: position 1,450 of record JALQXV010000067.1, on the reverse strand, counting down.
TGAAAGCTGTTCGCTGCGTGGCAGTTCAGTGGCCAAGCCACTCAGTGTGCCCATGTGCTTAATAGTCATTGTGCCGCCAATTGCGCGACACAAACCTTCGGCAATGCTTAATGGGATTTTGGACTGAGTATTGATTTTACCGAGCGGCGCATGCGCGTTACCTTGCAGTTCCATAGCCTGCCGCAAATCAGCACGAGTCAACTTAGTAGCACCAAAGACCCCTATGCCGACTGCCCCGTTGCGCGTTTTATAACTACGGAGAACCACATGACTGCTCAAGTCACCGATTATATCGCCGAATACCGCAAGTATTGAGGCTAGCGCGCTACGGTGCGTCATAACCGCTTCATGAACACGACTATCGATCGCTACGCTCGTTTGTCGTTTGAGCTGTTGCGAAACATCATACAGCACGGCTCCAGCCTGAAGCGGTTCAAGATTAAGCGATTGTTGGCCGTATTCAGATTGAGCAGTTAGTAAGAATGAGTCAATCAAGCGAAGGGCATCTTCGGCATTTTGACGAATACTCGGTAACTCCGAGGCATCATCGAGTTCGGTTTGACGAGCAATTCTAATTAAGGGCTGCTTGAGTTCATACGCAACCGCTCGCAATGTTGCAGCATCGCTGGCTGCGCCAATACCCTCGCCTTCCAACATCAGGACTCCCGTCATTAAGCGTTACGAGCAATTATAGCACCACGGAGCGGCGATTACTGTTGTGAGATAAGCCTAGCTGCTTATGGACTAAAGGTAAAGTTTGGCAGAATGACGTTATTAAAATCGTTGATTCGGTCGACTGTTTCGGTTGAAACTTTAATGGTCTTGTCTCGGAGCGGCATAAACACGATAGCGCCACGTTTATCAGGCGCAATCTGGCCGTCTACCCGCAAGCCGGTCACAGTCGGTACTTTAGGGAATTGATACGCTACAGCAGTTGCCTTACCGGTCTTAACGTCATTATCAACTTGAGCTAAAAGTTGATCATACGGCTGAGACAACACCTCGACTTTCGCGGCGTAGGTTGTCTTGATATTTGCCGATACTGCGTCTGGCTGCAATAACATCGTTAACGTATTAGTTTGAGTGTCATTTACGTAAGCTGACCAAGTTTTTGGATATTTAATACCAAAATTACCAAACTGAACTGGACCGGTATAGTCTTTGTATGGCTGCTTTTCTCGTTCGAGGAATTCGTTATCTTTAGCTGTTTCAGCCTTTTGCACTGCTATCTGTGCGGCTGCTTCGGCCTTCTTATCTGAATTGTTCTTGTAGTCTGAACGACTTACAAATGCCCAAACTCCAAAACCAATTGCTGCGAATAATAGTACGATCGAGATAACTAGAGGGATAACCATAGCATTGATTTCGCCTCTTTGGTCGAGCTGCTTCTTCATACCGCTAATGGTAACGTAAAACAGTAGTAATCTGCAAGCACTTTCAAATTAGTACT
>JALQXV010000061.1 GCA_023263015.1 Candidatus Saccharimonadia bacterium | reverse complement strand
AATAGCTTCAAACTGCGTTTGCAACTCAGGAACTCCGCCCAATACGTTCCGCACTTTATCTTTATCATGATCGGCCATGGCTGTACCTAGCTGTAGTACAAGCTCTGCGGCCATTTCGGGAGTGTAGTTTTGTACAATGTACGGCACTATTTCCGGCTCGGTTAGAAAAACCGCTGTAGTACCGCGGGCATATTCGTCTACTTCTTCTGGATTGTAGCGATCTGGGATTAATGAAAATCCATCATGACGATTAGTTGGTCGACTAAGCGGTAATGATTTTTCAGGCCCATTGCCGCTGAGGTGGATGTCACCGTACTCTCGTCCCCGATTGATCATCAACTCAAAACCAAGTGCAGTCGGAGCTTCAATGCGATCGTCACTTGGCGATCCTTTGACACGGGCACCTTCTGGAATAATGCCAACGTGCGCGTAAACTGACTCCCAGTCTGAATCTCGTTGCGGTGTTGCAAGCACTACTGCTAATTCGCCGGCGTGCTCCTCGGCAAGTGTATTGTAATGTTCGTAGGCTTCTTTCTGCGCAGCAGAAACGGTAACCCGCTGGTCGTACACGCGGGCACCTAGTGCACTGACTGCCCATTTAGCTACATCTCTTCCGTCTTCAAGAGCTGCTCTTTCTAATTGCCAGAGCGTTCCATCGCAAAACTCGTTAGGTGCACGTTCTGGAACAGGAGTCTTTCGGTCAACCAGTACGGCGTCGTCTGGGATTTCGTCAAAGTAATCGGCTAATGGAATTCGCACTTCTGGTGATGTTGTAGATGACATATAAGAGACCCTCGCTTACCTGTATTTATTTAATAGTATTGTATTGATACGAATAAGCAACCATAAGCGATATGCAGATGACACTTTCGCTGGTATAATCGAGTTTTAATGGCATACAAACGAGTACTTTTAAAACTGTCTGGCGAAATGTTCGCCGGAAAATACGAATCTGGAATTGACCCCGAACTAGTAACTTGGTTCGCAAAAGAAGTAAAAAAAGCTGCCGACAACGGCACCGAAATTGTAATAATGGTTGGTGGTGGTAATTTTGTGCGCGGTGCACAGATCGCCGGACACGGCATTCGTCGTGTAACGGGTGACCATATGGGTATGCTTGCAACCATGATCAATGCACTTGCCGTGACTGATATTTTTGAAGCAAACAACGTTAAAACCCGCTGCTTAAGTAATATTTTTGCCGATCAAGTTGCCGAAAAATTTGTCTATCGCCTTGCTAATAAGCACCTCGAAAAAGGCCGTGTTGTCATTGCAGCCGGCGGTATTGGCCGTCCTTACTTAACTACCGACACCGCTGCCGTATCACTCGCGCTCGAAATGGACTGCGAAATTGTTCTTAAAGCAACAAAGGTCGACGGTGTTTACGACAAGGATCCAAACAAGCACGACGACGCTAAGCGCTACGAAACACTTGATTTCCAACATGCCGTTGAGAATCCTCATATTAAAGTGATGGATAAAGCCGCTATGGGGCTTGCTATGGAGCAAGGCATGAAACTTGTTATCTTTAATCCAATGGAAGAAGGCGCTATTGCCAATTTAGTGGCTGGCGATTCGATCGGAACAACGATTAGCTAAGCTGCTCACCAGCTTTTATAAATTGCCACTTAGCATTAGCCTTGTCGCAGGCGCGTTCGGCCCATGTATTTTGAATTTGAAAACCTACGTCTGAATATAGTGCATCGTGTGTAGAAAAAACTTTACTTGGGCTAAGGCTGATAATAAAATTGATCATTTTTTGTGTGATTAACCACGGGCCTGACGTCGGGCATGCCAGTGTTATAACGGTTTTATCGGGCTTGTATAAAGAATCGCCTGGATAGTAAAGGTCATCATTAACCATAATGGCCATATTCTTAAACTTTGGATAATCCGGATGGATAATTGCGTGGTCGGTTAACCAACAGTCAATCGTAAACTGGTCTATTTTAATAGCTTGATCTTGGTCGACTACTTCAAAAGTAATGCTCGGGTAGGTATCGGCTACTTCTTGAATGCTATAGATCGGTGCTGTTGGGTGGCTAGCCTGAAAGCTAACGAGCCATGCTTCATCAATATGGTCTGGATGAGCGTGCGTAATAACTACGGCACACGGGTTGGTTGGGTCTGGCAGATCATAGGTACTAAAGCTACCAGGATCAACAATTAGCTGACTACCCTGCTCTTCGATAACTAAACATGCATGAGGATATTTGGTAATGGTCATGCATATATTATATCAAGCCTAGAGCTTAGCTATGACCGACACGTGTTCACTCAGCTGTCCAGACTCATTGTCTTCAGGATAAAAAAGCTCTCGGCAAGTGGCTAAGTAGTCGACTGCCTCGTCGACCGTTAAGTCGGTCGGACGGAACTCTGGTTTGCCTGGTACAGGCATGCGAATAATTACGGCGTCCTCCGAAAATCGTCGACACATTGCAGCAGTTCGTTCGTTAGCGCACAAGATTTCTAAATAGCGACAACCGCGCTCACGAGCATCTTTGACGCATAGGTCAAATAAAAATGAGCCCATTCCGTTTTTACGTTGATTTGGGTCAACATCAATGGCAACAATATTGGCCGTATCTGGATACTGTTCGGGGTACGTGACAAGAGCGCTCGTATTAGGAGTAATAACAAAAGTGGATGACGCTTCTGGCCCGTCGGTAATACGACGCTCATACCTAAAGCCGGTTTCGGGATCGGTAAACATTATGGGGTGCTGTTATTAGTTTTATGTGTTCCTAGTGCAAGGATTCTATAATTATATTATACCACTTAATATGCTTATGAGTCAACTATCCGCTAAGCATTTGACGTTGTTTTGCGAGCATAGTAGCGTAAAGCTCACGAGACGCTGGTGACTGAATTGTATGAATAATATCTTGGATTGTTGCCAGCAATTTTTCTTGGGCTTCACGAGACTTCATGACGTCGCACACATCGAACAAATGCGACAGTAGCCTGCCAATGTTTGCTGATTCATAGCGGTGCACGCGCTGCGCAACTTCTTCGGGTGTTTCTTCGATCTCTTCAACTTGAAAAAGCCGAACTTCATCTAATCGTTTCTGGGGCGTTGGATCAGCATCTTTATCGCGTTCGCGGCCAGCTAGTGCAAATGTGATTGGGTCAATTAGTTGCCATGCTTCAGAAACTTCGGCTAAAACGGCCGGCTCGTCACCGAGGTCTTGCATAATATCTTTTACGCGTAGCCATGCCATTTCACTAAACTCGGGGTTTACAACTATTTCGTGGGCTAAAATTTCTTGTGCCATGGCATGTGTTTCTTCGCCCCATTCATAAATTGGTTTGGGCAGAACTTCACCATTGCGAGCAATTGCCGCTTCGGCTAAGAACCAAAGCGCCGCCTCGGTTTGGGCTTCGGTTGATTCAAATTTTCCCAAGGCCTTAAACAGAAACGCTTGGCGTTCGGTTTCGTCTGGAAGCTCGGTGGGCAGGATCACTCCTACCCCAGCGGCAATTAAATAGTTTCGATAATGAGGATCAGCAGTTTGATCAATTAACGGCAAAAGTTCGTGATGAGGAATAATTCTTCCCATAATATTCTCTGGCGGAGGGAGAGGGATTCGAACCCTCGAGGACTTGCGCCCAACACGCTTTCCAAGCGTGCG